>JBDTVL010000048.1:0-9657 GCA_040007215.1 Flavitalea sp. | reverse complement strand
CCCGTCCTCGCCGAAATAAAACGGCTTACCGCGGGCGGCAATAAAATCGCCGCCTACCACAATAATATAAGGTTTACTATTTCCATTATGCCTGATCGCAACAGAGTTGGCGCCAGCGGTGGTACCAGTTTGTAGAAAGGGGATGTCCACCGGAGCGTCTTTCCAGAATAATCGTGTTCTTGAACCGCCACTTACAAAGCAGGCTTCATCTCGATCTAGCGCCCTTACATTAGTGCCGCTGGCGGCATAACAGGCTTCTCCGCTATCTGCCGAAGGCAAATGATCGGCAGAAATTTCTTGCCATTTATGTCCACCATCAAAAGTGCGCGCTATAAAAAATTTTCCTTTTACCGGATCGCCAACAACGATACCACTTTCATCATTCCAGAATTCCATGGCATCGAGGAACATACCCGGCATTTTATTTTCATAGGCTATTTTCCAGTTTTCGCCTCCATCGACAGTTCTCAGGATCAGGGCCGGCGTATCTACAGCCATAATAATAGCAGTAGCAGCATCGAAAGCTTCGATATCTCTAAAGTCGCGCGTTTCATATCGGGGAACCTTTATCCATGTCCATTCATCGCCTCCATCGGTAGTTCTGCCAACAACGCCATGGCTGCCGCTCACCCAGACAACACGATCATTTACCACGCTTAGCCCCCTGAAAGAAGCTTTGCCATCTGCATTAAGGATGTGTAATTTCTGGGAGAAGGAAAAAAGGGAAATAAAAACAAAAAAAGTAACGATGATGATTGTACGCTGTAGGAGCATGCGTTGCAATTTCAGGGAAGTTAGTCAATCGGCCACGTTTAAAAAAGAAGGCACTAACCCAGCGACAAAAAAAAGTCTTCGCTGTTGCGAAGACTCTAAACTTTTACATTCTAGCCACCTTTTGGTTTTTCGACAGGATAAGGTAAATGGTCTTTAACTAACAAATTCTGTTTCGTGGGTATTTCTGCTGAAATTGGATTTTAACTTCCCGTTTTATGGTCCCGGGCATATTGGATATTGAATCAACAGGGTCAAATGTACAATGGAGTAAATCTCATTCCTAGAGCAAATTTGCCCTATTAATACGCTACGGTTAATACTGCCAATATGGGGAAACAACGATACCTTATAGGAAGTTTACTATAGCTGGCGCTAGTTTTTCTAAGAAATAGAAAAATGAAAACGCTACCTGAATATCGTAAGATCCGGGTACGCTGAATATTAAAAACAGCCTTTAGAGGATGTTAAAAAAAATACACAGTGAAAACAATTTTTAAAAGAAATAGCTAAAAAATTTTTATTACAAAATTTATTTTACATTGCTAATTTCATGCTTAAGGTAAAGCCTTTTATGTCTTTTAAAATCAACCACTTATGCGGTTGTCAAGAAATTTACGGTACTGATATTGGATAAGCTTCTGGTAGTTTTAAATTATCCAATCGTATTTTGTGCAAAAACGATAAAAAGTAGTATTACCTAATTAAAAATTGACCGGCAATAATATACTTTATCTAACGCTTAGTAAGTGTAAACACCAAGAAAGTGAAATTCGAATTATATCAAATCATTTCCATCGCAGCGGTAATTTCCTGTTTCATACCCATATTAATTGTTGCCCTTAAAAGACTTTGGCAGGATACTTTCTTCCTGCTTTTTTCTACTTATTGGTTATTGGGCGGCTTAGCCAACTTACTGGATTTTATCCCCGGACTTTCTAAAGAAGCGAGGGAAACTATCGGCGTTATATACAATCTGATTGATCTGCCATTTCTTCTATTCATCCTCCGGTATACTACCAGTTCTGATATGGTAAAAAGATATGTCACTTTTTCGCTTGCTCTTTTCCTGGGTTTTGAAATCCTGAACCTGATCATTTACGGGTTCCGGTACGATGCCCTGAAATATACGCTGGGCTCAGGTATTGCCCTGGTGCTGATCGTACTTATCTGGGAGATTATTCTATACCTGCAATTGATTGAACAGTCGAACAGGCAAACGGCAAAAATTTTCATTTACGCCGCCCTCCTATTTGAATACGGAACATTTATAGTGATCTACATATTTGATTATTTCCTCCCTAACGCCAACAGCAGGGATACCTATCTTATTTATTATATATCTACCCTGGTTGCTCTGTTTATTGCCTCCTGCGGCTACATGGCGGTGAGGATGAATAAAACCCGGAAAGCAGATCTCTATGCTTCGGCTTCTAATATGGAATGGTAATTAGTTTCAGCCTGGAATGATAGCAAAAGCTTTTTCGCTCACATAGGGGCCGCCCGGGTAACGGGCCGAATAATCAAGGTTGATCCAGTATTCGCCTTTCAGCTCATGGTAATAAATATTAGACACGATTTCCTTACTGAAAAGATTGAGAATGGCATTCTGCATTTTCTCAAACTGCGTTTTATTGCCACAGTATAATTCAGGATATAAATGCCCCTCGGTAAGAACCATTCGACATCGCGATCCGATAGCCTGCAGTGCTGATACCATCAGCAGGGAGTGATCGTCACAATCGCCTCCAAGACCATTAAGAATCGTCTCTCTGGGTCCCGCAAAGTATTCATCCCGTTCAGCATCTGAAACGTACTTGAAATTATTATTGATGTATTTAAATAGAGATAGCGTTCGCGTAATGGAACCGTATTTATTGTAATAATTGTCGAAATGTTCCAGAGAATGGGTAACGGCAAAATTTCTTACAATCGAATCTTTGTAGTCGATCTTACTATTAAGCGCTTTTACCGTTTTAGTCAGGGGGCCATCAAAAAAAGAGGGCATCATTACCAGGTCAGTTTCCTTATGTTCCTTGTTTCCCCAGTTTTTAGCCACCATCACTTTGTAATCTTTAAGCATTCTGCCTAAACCATAGCCATCGGTGAACTGGTTATACAGGATCACCGCTACAAAAAGAACCAGGGCAGGGATGATCAGGAAATGAAATATCCTGACAACAACAATAGTAAATACAGCAGCAAGAACAACCGATACCAGGAGGTCTATATTCCAGGAACCCACTATAATGGGAGGCACATACCTGTTAATGAGCGGGGCCAGCGGTATTACAGTAAGTATGCCAGTTACCGTCAGGAGTAATCGTTGTAAACCACGGTATTGATCATACGTATTGAGCATAATTTATATGCTTACAACGTAAAACTGTACCAAATAGTTATTTAAGCAAAGTTAATATGAAGGAATGCCTTTATTACCGGAAAATGACTAATCATCATCCTCTTCCTCGTAATTATAGGCGTCCTTATTATAAAGGGCCTGCCATTCCTTTACCTTCTCATCGCTTAACAGTTCAAGTATATCGAATATAGGATCGGTCTTTTTTTTCCAGCCCATGATCTCTTCCTCACTATATCTTGTCACAAATAAACAATAATCCGTATCCAGTCCAACCTGGATAAGATGAATGGGCGACTCTTCTTTTTCCTGGATCAGGTAGTAGCAGCCAGTTTCCAACAGCGCATATGAATACATACATTCCACTTTTAAATGTTAAAAAGAAGATTTTAAAACTGAACTTAATGGAATTAGAGAAGACTAATGGGTAGTAAAGAGTAGAATTCAAATTTAGCACAATTACCTGTTCGACAGCCATGCCTAGGCATGATTAATACAAAAATTATCAATAATTTCATAACTATATGATTATCAATTAACTATATATTATTCTTATGATCAAAAGGAGGCTAAGAGCTAATTATTAACACCGGTTAATAACCGTCCTGGAAAGCAATTGACGGGTTTGAGTATATTTGTCCGGATGGCAGATAAACAAAATCTATTCGAATATACCGAGGACAGTATCAGGTCATTAGACTGGCGGGAGCACATCCGGCTGAGGCCCGGCATGTATATCGGAAAGCTCGGCGACGGGTCAAGCCCCGACGACGGCATATATGTATTACTAAAGGAAGTGATCGACAACTGCATCGATGAATACACCATGGGGTACGGCAAAAGTGTGGAGATCGCCATAGAAGAAAAAACGGTTACTGTACGGGATTACGGCCGCGGTATTCCACTAGGTAAAGTGGTGGATGTAGTGAGTAAGATCAATACAGGCGCCAAATACGATAGTAAAGCTTTCCAGAAATCTGTTGGCCTGAATGGCGTGGGAACTAAAGCCGTCAATGCCCTGAGCGAATATTTTAAGGTCACCGCCGTAAGAGATGGCAAAGAAAAGACAGCCGAATTTGAAAGAGGCGTGCTGACTAAAGAACACAAGGAAATAAAAAGCGCAGAACAAAATGGCACCATCATTTCCTTCGTGCCCGATGTAAAAGTGTTCAAGAACTTTCATTATGTTCATGAATACCTCGACAACCAGCTCTGGAATTATTGCTACCTGAATGCAGGACTGGTAATTAACCTCAATGGTAAAAAATACATCAGTAAAAATGGACTGCTCGATCTTTTGCAGCGCAAGACCAACCAGGACGAGATCCGCTACCCGATCATCCTCTTAAAAGGAGAAGATATTGAAGTAGCCTTCACTCATGAAAACCAGTATGGCGAAGAATACTATTCATTCGTTAACGGTCAGTATACCACGCAGGGCGGAACGCACCTGGCGGCTTTCAGGGAAGGACTGGTAAAGACCATAAGGGAATTTTATAAGAAAGACTATGATGCATCGGATATACGGGGAAGTATTTGCGCAGCTATTTCCGTAAGGGTCCAGGAGCCAGTTTTTGAATCCCAGACCAAAACAAAACTCGGTTCGCAGGTGGTTTCCGAAGGCGGACCGAGCATGCGTAATTTCATAGGCGATTTTATGAGCAGGGAACTCGATAATTACCTGCACCGGAATCCCAGCATCGCGGAAGCGATGAAGAGAAGAATAGAACAGAACGAAAAAGAAAGAAAAGAACTTTCGGGCATCAGGAAGCTGGCCAACGAAAGAGCTAAAAAAGCCAATCTCCACAATAAAAAACTACGCGATTGCCGGTTTCACCTGAACGACGATCCATCGGGAAAGGATAAAGAGAAGATACTCGAAAAACAAAAAGAAAGCACCATCTTCATTACAGAAGGCGATTCGGCCAGCGGATCCATCACTAAAGCCAGGAATGTGGAAACCCAGGCGGTATTCAGCCTAAGGGGTAAACCGCTAAACTGTTTCGGACTCACAAAAAAAGTGGTGTATGAAAATGAAGAGTTCAACCTGCTGCAGCATGCGCTGAATATTGAAGATTCTTATGAATCGCTTCGTTATAATAATATTGTAGTGGCTACAGATGCCGATGTGGATGGAATGCATATCCGGCTCTTACTGATGACCTTCTTCCTGCAGTTCTTTCCTGACCTGGTTAAGAATGGTCATGTGTATATCCTGGAAACGCCCCTGTTCAGGGTGCGTAATAAGCAGGAAACCATTTACTGTTATGATGAGTCGGAGAAGAATGCAGCCATTAAAAAGCTGGGATCAAAACCAGAGATCACCAGGTTTAAAGGACTTGGTGAAATATCGCCGGATGAATTTGCCCGTTTCATTGCGGCAGATATACGTTTACAGCCGGTAATGATCATGCCCGATACGCATGTGCAGAATATGCTGGAATATTATATGGGTAAGAACACCCTCGACAGGCAGGAGTTCATCATTAATAATCTTAAAGTAGAACTGGACCTGGCCGACGATAAAAAAGATATTGCCCAGGCCAATTAAAAGAATCCTTTCATGATCCATATTGTTTTTCAGGAACCTGACATTGCCGTTCTTCAGAAAGCTATAGCGCTTGACGAATCGCTGATCGGCGATATCGTTCTTATTAAAGATGATTTTGCCGCTGGCCCGCTAAAAGATATTTATTCCGAAGAAGGAATTGCCGCCAGGAAACAATGGTGGCGGGAAGTGCTGGCCGGTGGAGATTATGAAGGACTGGCAGATAACGGTTCGGTGAACGATCAGCAAACCGTAAAAGAACTGGTACAAAAACTGGAAAGCGATCCCGATGAATTTTTATGGATTTGGGCAGCGCAGAATAGCCATGATGTGAGCGGCTATTTCTGGCTGATCAGCCAGTTAAGCGCTTTCCATGGACGTTTATACATATTGTACCTAAACAACCTTCCTTTCTTTAATGAGAAAGGCGCTATTTTTTATCCCGACCGGTTGGAAACCATTCCGCCTAAAGAATTTCTAAAGGCGAAAAAACTGGCCAGGCTGATCACACTGAGCGAGTTTGAAGTGGATCCCGATGAATGGAAAAAACTCTGCGAACAGGATAAAGGCGTTCGGCAACTGGAAGGAGGCAAAAAGCTAACGCAGTATGATTATGATTTTTACGACACTGAATTGAAGAAATTTGTGCTATCCGACTGGCAGAAAGGCAGCAGGATCATTTCGCAATATTTGGGAAAGTCGAAGTATACTACCGGTGATGCATACCTGCTATGGAGGCTAAAACACATACTCCGCGACGAGTCCTTTGAAATGCAGGGAAATCTGAAAGGGATGAAAGATTTCGAGGTTCGGCGAAGGGTAGTTCAAACGCAGGCCCCGACGGCCTAAACCCTGCTTCAACACCTCCAGATGATCCAAACAAAAACCGAAAACAAAGAATTCCTGTCAGACTCTCGCCTGAGAACATGGGTATTTTTATTTTTCCTGGGCGTTATTGTTGTTCATCACTTATTTGTGTTTCTGGGTTTTTATGGTAATGACGATATTAATTACGCCCGTTATGCTGCGATGCTCGCTCATGGTCAGTCATTAACGATTCAAACTGCCGATCATTTTGAACTTCGCTGGCTACCTATTTATACCACAGCATTCTTTTATCGCCTTTTCGGCATTAATGAATTTACAACCGCCGCTTTCGGATCGATATCGCTGGCCTTAACCGGCCTTTATATTAAAAAGCTTTTGCGCCAGGCTCCGCTCTGGACCTATATCCTGGCGTTGATTTTATTCTTCCTCAACTACCGGATCATCTTCAATACGCACAGGCTATTACCCGATACTGGCATCTGCCTGTTCATTTTTGGCGCTTACTATTATTATTTAAACGCCCTGGAAGGCGCAAGACCGATCGCCAATGCCGCAGTTGCCGCCTTATTTATTTTCCTGGCCATCATCACCAAAGAAACCATTATACTGCCGCTTCCCTTATTTATTTTCCTGTTTGTCCGGGATTTCCGTTGTAAACAAATGAATAGTTTCTGGGCAACTGCTTTACCATTGCTTTCTGCGCTGATATTCGCTTATTTGCTATTGTTCAGAATAAATACCGGCGAATGGTTCTACCGCTATACCTTATTGCAGGGAAATACTTACGACAGCGATTGCAATTTTGCAGGCCTCCCGTTTTCAGAAACCTTTAAACGCATCGGTTATTATTTATGGGAAGCATTTCTGCGCAATGGAGATCTGCTTTACCTGATCTTTGGACTTTGCGGATTCTTTTACCGTAATAAAGTGATGCCCTCAAAAGCTGCTCGTGAAATAACGCTGGCATTTTTTATCCTGCTGCTTTCCGCCAATTTTATGAGCATATCCATTAAGTCCTATATCCCGCTTTGCCATGATACCCGGCATTACCTGTTTTTATTTCCTTTTGCAGCCATCAGCGGAGGCAGTATGCTGTTTGCCTATATCAAAGAACCCCGTAAATATCTCCCGGTACTGGCCCTGCCCTGGCTGGCCACAATTGTTCTTTTCAGTATTGGCGGAGGTTCCATTAAATTTCTTTACCTGCTGGTAAGTCTGCTGCTGCTGGTTCTTTTTTTTGCAGGTTCCATAATCAATACCCGGAAGCTTACAATCGGGTTTGTTATATTATTGGCAGGGTCTATGTCTCTGCGTCCCCTGTATGATCTGTATCATAATGAATTCAGTTATTATTATGATCATAAAAAACTGGTGACAGAAACATTTTCAGGAAGCGGGCAAGATGCCGTTATTTTTACCGGCGACGACCTTACGGCAGCAATGAGCGAATACTTTTTAAAGTATAATAGTCCATCGGTATTGTTTAAAAACCTGTACGCTACCGATAGTTTGTCCTATATTCCGGCAAACAAGGTATACCTGTTGATCAACCAGGCATATAACAAGAGGATGAGTACCGGCGTTATAGAACTGTCCAGAAGCGGCAACTCATCGGCTATACGACTGATTTGCAGTTCAGGCCCGGTGTATGTATATGCGGTGGAAGATATAAAAGCGCTCGAATTTTTAAAACCTTATGCGGGTTCTGTGCATTAATACGGTAACTCGCAGTATAATTGTACATTTTTAATTTTATACATTAATTCTGCTATGGCTTCAAAAAAGGAAGAACTGGAAATGCCCGGCGATTCAGGGGTTACAGGCCAATACAAAACCTGGTTCCTTGATTATGCCTCTTACGTAATACTGGAAAGGGCTGTACCTGCAATAGAAGACGGACTGAAGCCCGTTCAACGCCGCATTTTGCATGCCATGAAAGAAATGGACGATGGCCGTTTTAATAAAGTGGCTAATATTATCGGGCAGAGTATGCAGTATCATCCCCATGGCGATGCCAGTATCGGCGATGCGCTGGTTAATCTTGGTCAGAAAGAACTATTGATCGAAACGCAGGGAAACTGGGGTGATGTGAGAACTGGAGATGATGCGGCGGCGGCCCGTTATATAGAAGCGCGACTTTCCAAATTTGCGCTGGAAGTGGCCTTCAATGATAAAACCACCGAGTGGCAACTAAGCTATGACGGGCGGAAAAATGAGCCCGTGGTTTTACCCATGAAGTTTCCGCTGTTGCTGGCTTCGGGGGCGGAAGGTATTGCTGTAGGACTGGCCACTAAAATATTACCGCATAATTTTTGCGAACTGATCGACGCTTCTATTAAATGCCTGCGCGGTAAAAAATTCCAGTTATTTCCCGATTTCCAGACGGGAGGAATGGCCGATGTGTCCAACTATAATGAGGGCAAACGCGGCGGTAAAGTGAGGGTGAGATCGAGGATTGAAGAGATAGACAAGAAAACACTGGCAATCCGCGATGTGCCTTATGGCGTTACTACGGCCCAGTTGATGGATTCCATCGTAAAAGCCAATGAACAGGGAAAGATCAAAATTAAAAAGGTAACCGATAATACGGCCGCTGAGGTAGAAATATTGATAGATCTGGCCCCGGGCATATCTTCCGATATCACTATCGATGCCCTATATGCCTTCACCGACTGTGAAACCAGCATATCGCCCAATTGTTGCATTATTGTTGACCATAAGCCAAGGTTCATGGGCGTGCAGGAGTTATTAACCTTCTCTGCCGGCAGAACCAGCGAACTACTACAAAAAGAACTGGAGATCAGGCTGGCCGAACTCAGGGAAAAACTTCACTACACTTCGCTCGAAAAGATTTTCTTCGAAGAAAAAATCTATAAAGAACTTGAAAAGAAACATGAAACCTGGGATAACGTTATAGAAGCCATCGCCAAAGCCTTCTCTCCATTCCTGAAACAACTGAAAAGAGATATTTCCAGGGAAGACATTCTTAAACTAACGGAAAAGCCCGTACGCAGGATTTACCGCTTAGACATCAACGAGCTGAACCAGCAGATCAAAAACCTGGAAGCGGAGATCAAACAGGTAAAATACGATCTCGCTAACCTGGTCGATTATGCCGTTGCATATTATGAAAACCTCTTAAAGAAATATG
>JBDTVL010000047.1:0-9691 GCA_040007215.1 Flavitalea sp. | reverse complement strand
CCAAAGGTGGTATTTTTTAAAATAATTTTAATACTTCAATTCTCGTAAAACGCTAAAATCTGCGTTGCGCGTGCATTTCAGGGCTTTCTCCTGTTTAATAACCAATTGCCGCATTTCAATAAAGCAAATCAACGATTAACACATCTTTCTGAACTACGCTAACATGCGAAGGTTTCCAGCGCGTTTATTTCCCAAAGCGGGATTATATTTTATGCTGGGAATAAATTTTTCATTTTTCAGGCTTTCGGCAATACGCACACGACTGAAATTTTATTTGAGTCAGATCAAGATGAAGGTAAATAAAGCGCTTTTGTCATAAAAGTCTTTTCTTGATTACGAAGGCGGCAGGAATAAATATACATAAGCATTTGCCTGATGTCCGGGGCAAAAAAAAGCCCCGCAGTAATGCGGGGCCTCAAATAAAATTTCAGATTAGTACGACCAGAGATCCTGTTCGTAGTTGAAGATTTTCTCCTTAACGTTTTCTCCTTCAAGTAATGCAAGGATAGGATCCTTTACATAACTGCTGATATAATAATCGTTCGGATTGTTAATGGTTGATTTGATCACCCTACTCGCAAACATCCTGCTTTCGAACAGTTCTTCCCAGCTCATTCTTGCGCCGTAGTTCTTGCCGTTGTAGACATCAAATTTAGCCAGCATAGGTCTGAGGTCAGGATAATATACCCAGAAGATCGGGGTAACAGCCCGGAAAGATCCATCTTCATTAAGGATAGTCTGGAGTGGAGCTATACCTAATATACGGGTATACATTCTTGAAGATTCCTTATCGAAAACAACATCTTCCTTGATCCAATATCTTTCTACCAGGTCGGGATTGAATTCAGCGGAGATTGTGGTATCCTTCATCAATCCTTTAGATCCATCCGGATCGGCGGTCCAATCTGGCACCTGCCGTGTTTTTGGTTTACCTACGAGCAGTTCGGCGATATTGCTGAAAGGAAGCGGCGTAGTAAAACGGTCGTCTCCTCCCACAGCGCTGAAAGCGGTTACATCGCCATTTTTAATGGCATTCAGCAGAATGATAATGAATCGCTGGTTTCCGTTATCGCCTTCGGCTTTGTAAACAAAAGGTATATTCAGCTTCTCATGAACATCTATCTCGCGCCATACACGTTGCATATAAGTAGCGTCATCTTCGCGGATATTTTCATAATCGAGCGGGTTTCTTTCCTTAACCAGGTTACGCTGAATAGCATTATCATTCCGTAAAGAAGGACGCGGCGCGTCTATCTTAAGTTCTGCCATTTGCGGAGCAGCGACAGTATCCTTCGGAGTAGTGTTTAAAGCTGCATTAGCCGTATTCTTTGTCCGGTTGGTGGTTTTTGCTTTTGTTGTTCTTTTGCTCTTCTGACGCAAAGGCTTCTTTGTCTGTGCATCTGCCGATTCAACCATGAACCCCATGACACATGCCAGCAAAAACAACTTGATAATGCGATTTTTCATTTGTACCCTGAATTTATTATTTCAAATTAAATGACATCTGGGGTAAATCCCTTGACCTGCCATCCGGACCAACAACTTTAATGTTATCAAAAAATATGCTGGTTCCTGGTGTGGCATTGTTAATAATGGTAGCTGCGCCGCCACCCCATCTGTTTCCTTCATTAGGAGAGGTCTGGTAGGTGGGATACTTACCGCCTAATGCGCCTACTGTGTAGCTTACCACTTTAAAGGCAGCTTCAAAGTCTGAATCCAGCAACCTGGCGATCAAACCGCCCTGAACCTTGATATCAGCGGCAGGAATCGGTCCGCCTCTTTTATTAGCGATGAAAGCTGCAGGATCCGGTAAATATTTTACGCGGTATTTGATAGGCGTTGATTTACCATCAACGATAACATTTACATTCTGTTCACCCGGAGTTTTTGGCTTAGCTATCCATTTTGGTCCGTTAACCCTGGTGATCGTTCCGCCTGAAAAAGTGGCATTCACTTTTTCTGCGCCTACGCCTGCGGTAATGGTCAGCGGATTATCCACGCCAATATACAGTACGTTCATTTTATCGGCAGATACGGCTACCCCTGAAGGCTGGCCTACTGTATAATCTAATGATTTAGGAATTTCCTTAACAATACCATCCTGGTCCTGGTAACGGATCACGACATTCACTTTTCCGGAACCGGAAACAGGGAATTCAGTTTCAGCGATACCATCAGCGCTAGGCGTCACTGGCTTACCATTGATGAGTATAGTTGGCTGTGCAGCGCTTGCGGTAGCTCCCAGGCCGGCGTATACTTTCAATTTTTCTCCGGGCATCAGGTAGGTTGAACTCAGTCCGCCCACAAATCCGTACTTGTCAAAACGTACAGCTACTTCGCCGATCTTGCTGTAGCAATAAGTAACGATAGCATTCTCGGAGCTCTTTACATCATTCTGAAATTTATTCAGGATGGTGATCGCTGCGATAGCGGGGGTCATATGAAAATAGGCGGTTGTCCAGCTATTGTTCATATTACCGCTTTGAGAAGGGGGAATATTAAGGTCTATAGGAAGTTTTGTAGCAAATTCCTTGGCGATATCAGGATCAATAGCCAGGAATTCTTTTTTCACTTTTTCAAGTTTAGCTCTCAGCTCTTCTCCTTTTCCTTCTTTGTCCATTACACGGGTAGAGGCGTCAAGATTACTTTCGTAACCGATGCTGTCTTTGTTACCAGGTTTGAAACCGCCTGCATCGCGTATTTGCAATTTCAGCGTCTCGATATAATCGTAGGTTTCTTTAGCCAGCGCCTGAGCCCTGTCGGCTTTAGGCTTCCAGATGGCAGCTTTAGCTGCAGTTTTTGGATCTGCTTCCTTCTCTTTGAAAGAAGAGTAGATATTATTATTGTTAGCGATCAATACGTTGTTGGCGTTATCAATGCTTCGGTTAACCGTTTTAAAGGCATTAAGGATCTCGGATGATACATTCAGAGCCAACAATGCTGTTAGCACTAAATACATCATATTGATCATCTTTTGCCGGGGTTCTTTAGGTAAAGACATGGGTAAGTAGGTTGATCAGTTTTAAACAAATTCATTTCATTGCTGCTCTCACAGCAAAGGATTTCGGGTCCTAATTCGCCAGGCGCCAACAGGCTGAGCCTGGTTGAATAAACAGAGATTATCTTCCCTGCATAGCGCCAAGCATGTTACCATAAATGGTGTTCAGGCTGGTCAGGTTACCGGCAAGTTTAGATATCTGCGTATGCGCTTTCTTAGCGTCTTCTACGCTACCCTGCATAGTTTCTGAAGCAGTGACCAGGTTACCATAAAAGTTATTCATCGCTTTAAGATGATTATTGGTATCCTGAAGTTCCAGTTCATAGATAGCGTTAAGAGAACCTAAGTTCTTTGTAAGCACCTGAACCTGTTCGTGAAAATGTTTTGTACTGTCTGCTGCGGCATTAAAATGTCCGATAGTAGTAGTAGCGCCCTGATAAGCAGTTTTCATCTGATCAAGCGCTGCTGTAGCTTCTTTTGTTTTAGCGGAGTAATCAGAAGTTGATTTAACAACATCAGATACATCGGCAATTTTATCTACCTGGGTGCCCAGTTTCTTAAAGCCTTCGCTTAATTTGGTAAGATTTGCAGGGTTGATATCGGCATCCTGGAGCATCTTGTCCATTTTAGCCAGCGCAGGGTTACCTGCATTACCGCTGTTGCCAGCCAGTTTAGGTAATATTTCAGCGATAGCATGCATTTCAGATCCGGGAGGGGGTAAGAAAGCATACACTACGAATATAACTGCTTCAGTGATCAATCCTGCGGTAAGGAAGAAATCAGCTAATGGCTGATGGGTTATTTTTTGCCATGCGCCGAAAATTACAATTGCGGCGCCCATACACACTATTACGTTTACAACTCTTTCTGTGGATTTAGAAACTCCAGCCATAATTTTTAGATTTTAATAGGTTTTTAGAACGGATTGTTAGGGATATAAAAAAATTAGTATTTACGATTGTTGAATTATAAACGGCATTAGTTTATTAAAATTTTACCCGCGTTCAGATTTTAATGTTTTTTCTGAGTAGGCGGTAAATCGATCACACAACGGAAACCGATATACGATTTCGTAGTATCCTGGTATTCGTAGCTACGGGTGCTGGTTTGCAGATAGTAACCTACATCTTTCCAGCTACCGCCGCGAATTACTTTACGTTTCATTCTTGGAGGGTCAGAATCCTTTGCTCCGTAACGGATATCAGGGTTCATATCATGCTGAAAGTTATAAGCGCCTTCATAATATAAAGAAGAGGTCCACTCTGCCACATTACCCGCCATACAATACAGACCGAAATCATTAGGCCAGTAAGCATCTGCGCGAACGGTATAGAAACCGCCATCTTCAGGATAGTTACCGCGACCAGGTTTGAAGTTAGCCAGCAAACAACCTTTCCTGTTTCTCAGGTAATAATTACCCCAGGGAAACATCGATTGCGAGCGGCCGCCACGGGCTGCATATTCCCATTCTGCTTCTGTAGGCAAACGGAAATCAGACTCTGTAGTTCTTTTCTTTGATTCAAGGAAAGAATTCAGATAATGTGTTCTCCATTCACAAAAAGCGCTGGCCTGTTTCCAGTTAACGCCCACTACAGGGTAGTTACCAAAGGCAGGATGAGCAAAATATCTCTTAGTGGCAGGTTCATTATAGGAATAGCTGAAATCACGGATCCATACCAGTGTATCAGGATAGATCATCACATCGCTTTTTTCCATGAACTGCGAGCGCGCCTTGCTGGCATTCTCTCTCTTGGATGCTTCCTTAAGATTAAAAGTTTCTGAATGATACTTCAGTTTGGAAGGATCTATATCTTTTTTACCAAAAACCCTGTTCTCCGGAGAAAGGATCATCTGGTCTACTTTTTCAACGGTTGATTTATCGCCCCATTTAATGGTAGAGGCTTTTTTCCAGTCGATAGTGAACCGGCCATCTACTTCTTTACCCAGTTGCATAAGAACAGCCGCAGTAGAATCCCTTACCCAGTTCACGAACTGGCGGTATTCATTATTGGTGATCTCTGTGGCATCCATCCAGAATCCGTTAATGGATATCTGTTTGTTACGCGCTGTGTAAGCAAAGTTTACGTCCTCATCGCTGGGGCCCATATGGAAGGTTCCGGGTGGAACATATACCATGCCTGGCGGTTTGGTAAGATTATACTTACTTCCGGGGTTAACGCCGTGAAGCTGGCCATCATTAGGCAGTCCTTTCGATGACTTTTTACTTTTACCCCCTATAATACCGCAACCGACTGTTGAAACGACAGTAGCGGCGAGGATTAAAAGAGCGGTCAGGTTTTTAGTTTTCATAATATTACAGGGTATTGGGCAAAAATGAGTTTTAACAGACTTCATCACAAGTTTAGAATTTTATTTGTAAACTTCAAATAACAGGATCAGCCTAAGCTTTAAACGATCATGGAAATTAAAATATTGTATCCTTAATTATTAAATTTATTCACCATACCAAGCATCCTTAATAACTCAGTAGGCTCAGTTACAGGCTGTTGACAGGAATAGTCTTTACATAGATAGATTTTGGGCGGCTTTAAAAAAGATTTTCCTGCCAATAATGGAAAATCCGCAGTTTCAATGGGGGAGGATTGAAGAATTCTGAAGGGAATGAAAATACGCAATATTTCTTTAAGTACATTATCGACATCCTGTCCAGTAATCGCAATCTCCGGAATTCCATACGTCATATCCATCATTAATGTTGCCCAACCGCCAAATGATCCCGGATATTTCTGAACTACCTGCCTTGCCGCTCCACACATTTTTACAGATCGCTCTCTCCATTCTTCTTCATCAAATACAACGCCACAATAGTATAAATTCCATGCCATTAACGAATTTCCGGAAGGCGTGGCGCCATCATACCATTCTTTCTTTCTAACGATGATATCTTCCTGCTCGCTATTCGTAAAATAAAAATAACCCGTTTCTTCTTCACTGAAATGGGCAATCACCGATTTTATCAAATCTTTTACCTTTCGTAACCAGGTGACATCACCGGTTATCTCCTGTATATGTATCAGCGCCTGTATCAGCAAAGCATAGTCGTCGAGGAAAGCGGGATATTTCGCCACTCCTTCTTTATAAGTATGCCACAGGCCGCCGGTATGGCTATCCAGAAAACGACTTAACAGAAAATTCATATTCGCGATAGCCCGTACCCTGTATTTCTCTATCCCTGAAACCGCAAATGCTTTCGAATAAGCGATATTCATCATGCTGTTCCAGCCCAGCAATATTTTATCATCCAGTTGCGGCCTGATCCTTTTACTTCTTTCTTTAAAAAGGATCTCTCTGCATGTACGTAAAATATCCTTTAACCGGATCGGATCGATCTGTTTATATAATGCAAATGTTTCCAGGTTTCCCATTGCCTGTAAAATATTCGTATGTTCCCAGTTGCCGGTAGCGCTTACCGAATAGTATTCATTGAACAGATTGGCATGTTCACCCAGTAAACGATCTGTTTCTTCCTTGCTCCATACATAAAATTTTCCTTCCACGCCTTCGCTGTCGGCATCAAGAGCGGCATAAAATCCGCCTTCGGGCGATAATAATTCTCTTTCAACAAAGTCAATGGTATGCGCTATCGTATCCATATACAAAGGATCGCCGGAGAGCTGGTAAGCTTCGCTCATGGCGGTTACCAGCAGCGCATTATCATACAGCATTTTTTCAAAATGCGGCGCCAGCCATTGTTCATCGGTCGAATACCTGGCAAATCCCCCACCCAACTGATCATAAATGCCTCCGTAGATCATCTGGTCGAGGCTAAGCCTGGCCTGCTTCAGCGCGGTTTCATCCTGCGTATGCTGACAATAATGAAGCAGGAATCGTATGGTGAAGGTCTGCGGAAATTTCGGAGCCTTGCCAAATCCGCCAAAGTGGGTATCGGCAGTTTTCATGATATTGGAAAATACTTCGCCCACTTCTTCCACGGTCAGAAGCGCTTCGGAAGGGTTGGGATGACGGCCAAAATCATTTGATGAAAGTATATGGCTGGTCAGATTTTCCGCCTGCGCATCTATCTCATTCCTTTTTTCCCGAAAAGCCTTCGAAACGCTCAGCAGGGTATCAGTCCATGACATCCTGTTATTAGCCTGCGAAGGCGGAAAATAAGTGCCTCCATAAAAAGGTTTTTTATCCGGGGTAAGAAAAACGTTCAGCGGCCATCCGCCGCTGCCGGTCATCGCCTGAACGGCATCCATATATACATGATCCAGGTCGGGACGTTCTTCCCTGTCGATCTTTATATTAATGAAATGCTCGTTCATGACAGCCGCTGTTACCTCGTTTTCAAAGCTTTCCCGTTCCATAACATGGCACCAGTGACAGGCAGCATAACCGATACTAACCAGTATAGGCTTGTCTTCGAGTCTGGCTCTTTCCAGCGCTTCAACACCCCAGGGATACCAGTCTACCGGGTTATGAGCGTGCTGGGCCAGATAAGGACTTGTTTCGTGTATCAGCCTGTTGGCCATAAAAGATATTTACGCTGAGGGGTTCTGCTATTTAGCTTTCCGGGTAGCAGAAAGATACTGCTCCAAAGCTGCTACCATTGATGGCGTTTGGGGAAGAGGCGCTTTTATATCCAGCGTAAGGCCAGCCTGTTCAATGGCTTTCGACGTATTATTGCCAAAAGCGCCTATCCGGGTGCCATTCTGGATAAATAAAGGAAAACTATCAAAAAGGCTTTTTACCCCACTGGGGGTGAAAAAGCAAATGATATCAAAATTCTTGCCGTCGATAATATTGCGAATATCATTACTGATGGTACGATACATAAAAGGCGTTGCGTACCCGCAATTATTCGTCTTAAGCCAGTTCACAATTTCATTGTCCTGCTGGTTTTCCGAGCAGGGATAAAGAAAACGTTCGTTCTCTTTATGTTTATTAATAGCCTCAAACATGCTTTTATTGGTGCCATCGGCGCCATAAAAAACCTTGCGTTTGCGGTATAAAATGAATTTCTGGAGATAAAGA
This sequence comes from Flavitalea sp., assembly GCA_040007215.1. GTDB lineage: Bacteria > Bacteroidota > Bacteroidia > Chitinophagales > Chitinophagaceae > Flavitalea. Next base: position 1,695 of record JBDTVL010000047.1, on the reverse strand, counting down.
GCCACAGACTCGGTAATGCAGAAATATTTAGTGTCCTGCGAGATGGTCACCTTCATTTCTTCGCACATACGAAAGAAGTGATCAATAGCATTACGGCTTGTGAATATCACCGCCGAAAACTGAGGAATTTCTATTTTTTGCTTTCTAAAATCTTTTGACGGTATGCCTTCCACTCTTATAAAAGGATGGAATTCAAGATCCACGTCATATTTTCTAGCCAGTTCAAAATAGGGAGATTTCTCTGTTTCGGGCTTCGGCTGCGTGATTAAGATCTTCTTAATCATGGTAGATATGTTAATGTTTCCCCCGTTTTTAACCATATGCCTACGAATGAATTAATAACTGCTAATCAGAAAAGACAGTAACACCTTGTAAATCAGTAAAAGAGGCGCTATTTCAAAAGCGCAAAGGTAAAGAAAAAAATGTAATCCATTTAGTTTTATTTCATTTCTAACTGCTCTGTAACTGATTATGAAGCGATAAAGAAACAGGCAAATGATCAATAGATAAGATAATACCAGCGCTACCGGAAACACCAGGGGATCAGGAAAAGCCATCGCCACCAATACCGGAAGCAGAAAAACACCGATCATTTTGTTAATCAGGAAAACCACGAATATATAGGTGTCCGACACCGCCCTGATCCCAAAGATCCATCCGGCAATCTTCAAAAGAATATATTTCGATGTATAAATGAGCGCGATGATCACGATAGAAGAAAGAGCAGTAGACCAGAAATTACCGGCAAAGGAAAACCGGTAGTGCGTAGCCAGAAAAGCGCAGTATACCCCGGCATTGACCACGAAAAAAATATTCATCAGCAACGCCGGAAGCGGCGATTGTAATAACTGCTCCCTCAACTGCTGCTGCCTTAGGGGCGCCCTGAAAAACAACGTGAACAAAGCGCCCAGGTACTTATAAAAAAACAAACGTATCAGCGCAAAATAAAGGATAAGCCCGAAAATAAAATAGAATAGCCCTTCATTACTGCTGGCCTTCCTGATCTCAATGGTTAAAAGAACCGGCTTACCACCGAATGAATAAACGGGATGCTGGCGTAAAACCCGCTGCACTTCCGCAAATACCTGTATTCTTCTTATTTCTTCTTTTGCTTTGGCAGCCGAATCGGCGTAATGCTGTTTAGCTACTTCGGCTTTGCGGGCGCTATCGATGCTGAACTGTACCTGCCTGACCAGCATTGCTTTTTTAACAGAGTCGGCCCTGATCTGCTTCAGCGAATCTGTTTGCGACTGGGCCAACAAAGACCCCATAAAAAAAAATATAAAAACAAAAACCGCTGTTAACTGCTTCAACCTGTTGTGTTTGCTTTTGCAAAAGTATCGTACTGCATGCATTGGGTGAAATTGATTTTGCAGGGCCTCTTAAAAGTAATTGACATATCCGAGGTGGATCTTCGATTGTCTCAGGTTAAATTTCTGATCGTCTCTTTTTCCTGCCGCATAAGAAATATTAAAAATACCCGCTTTGGTTTCGAAAGCCATACCCAGCCCCGCACCCAGGAAATTATTGGCGATGTTCTTCTGCTGTGTACTGCTGGAAGTAATGCCAAAATCTATAAAACTGAAAAGGAAAGAATTCTGCCCCAGCAGGTATCTGTATTCTGTACTCGCCACGGCATAGCGAGGGGTAAAAAGACTTTCTTCATCGAAACCGCGTAATAATTTATACCCTCCT
>JBDTVL010000046.1:0-9702 GCA_040007215.1 Flavitalea sp. | reverse complement strand
GGCAGGATATCACCTTATATGGCCCCGCCGGTATCCCCAACGGGAAAGGGCTCGATCCCGAACCGGTATTGTCGGATCATGCGGGCATTTATCGTTTTGATGCCGATAAAGAAGGGCAGACGTTGCAGGACGGATACAAATATGCTACAGGGATCCGAAGCGTAGTGGGTATGACCTGGAACGACGATGATAATTCCTTGTACGCAGTAATGAATGGGATAGATAATTTTCATACCATCTACCCCTCAATATACACTTCCTGGCAGGCCGCAGTGCTGCCTTCCGAGCCATTGTTAAAAGTTACGGAGGGATCCAATTTCGGATGGCCCTATGCCTACTACGATCACATGAAGAAGAAAAATATGCTTCAGCCAGGCTATGGCGGTGATGGCGTTAAAACAGAAAGGGCCGACAAATTTGATCTGCCCGTTATCGGGTTTCCGGGCCACTGGGCCCCTATGGATATTCTTTTCTATAAAGGCAACCAGTTTCCGGAGAGATATTCAAAAGGCGCTTTCATAGCATTTCATGGTTCAACCGACAGATCGCCGTATTCTCAGGCAGGGTACATCGTCTGCTTTGTGCCGCTGGAAAATGGCAAGTCTACCGGCGATTATGAAGTATTTGCAGATGGATTTACCGGTGTGGACACCATATTCAATACCAGTGATGCACATTATCGTCCAATGGGCCTGGCGGTTGGTCCGGACGGATCATTATATATTTCCGATTCCAATAAGGGAAAGATCTGGAGGGTGATGTACAAAGGCGATAAAACGAAGTTCGGCAACGCGCAACTGGCAGCGCTAAAACAAAGACAGGAAACCGTAAACTATATCAAAACCCCAGATTCGATAAAAGATGATCTCCATAAAGGAAGTATGCTGGAGGGCGGAATTTTGTTCAACTCTTATTGCGCCACCTGCCATGCCCGCGACGGATTGGGCGATAACAACAGGTACCCGCCGCTAGCCGGTTCTGAAATGGTTCTGGGCGATAAAGAAAAATTAATAGCAATAGTATTGAACGGATTACAGGGACCGGTAACGGTGAAAGAAAAAACCTATGACGGACTGATGCCCGCGCACGGAGGATTCCTGGACGATAATGCTGTAGCTTCTATTGTAAGTTATATCCGCAAGAATAAGAAATGGGACAATCAGGCGGACATCGTTACTCCAATGGAAGTGAAACATATCAGGAACGTCACAGCGAAAAAAAAATAAGTTTATATCCTTCTAATACGCTGAGGCAGACAACTTATAAAGATTAATATAAAAGCCGCATCGCTGCGGCTTTTATATTTTATAACTCTTTGAAAAGAATGAAACTTCTTTTTACTGCGCTGATATTTCAATGATCTTATCATTCGTATCATTGTCAGTGCATACATATACGGTTCCTTTTGGCGAAACGCAGATATCTCTCAAACGTCCATATGTATTAGTAAAATATTCCTTTGTTTCTGTAATGGCGCTGCCATCCGAACTTAATTTAAGCTGCATTAAGCGCTCATTTTTTAGTGTGCAAAGTAATAATGAGCCTCTCCATTGGGTAATTGATCCGGCGCTGGGGTAGTATTCCAGCCCACAGGGGGCTATTGTTGGCGTCCAGGCCTTGATAGGTTGCCTTACATTATTAACGCTGCAGAAATTCGTTTCAGTAGCATTGTCGCAATATCCCATAACGGTAGGCCATCCATAATTTCTTCCCTTTTCAATGATATTTATTTCATCGTCATTATCAGGACCATGCTCCGAGCTATAGATCCTGTTGTTGGCAAATGCCAATCCCTGGCTATTTCGAAATCCCCAGCTCCATATTGGGCTCCCTGCAATAGGGTTTGATGAAGGAATAGTACCATCAAGATTAATTCGCAAAACTTTTCCGATCAGTGAATGAAGGTCCTGTGCGCTTTTTCCATCAGCGCCTCCGCCGCCGTCGCCTGTAGTAATATAAAGGAAATTATTACTGATCAATAACCTGCTGCCATGATGAGTAGGTACGCCTGAACTAATATTATCAATAACTACAAAAGGGTTGATGAGCTTGTTAGCGCTCAAAGTAAACCGAACCACTTTCTGCGTATACTTTCCTTTGCCGCCTTTATTATAGTAATAAGTGGCGTATAGATAAGGCTGCTGAGGAAATTGCGGATGAAGGGTCATTCCAAGTAATCCTCCGGTAGCTCTCACCCCTACATCTGTAAGCGTGATCAGCTTGGTCACTGCATTTGTAGAGAGATTGATTCTCGAAATACTTCCAAGCCTTTCGGTAAAATAAACATAATTATCAGCGCCCCATGCGAGATCCCATGGGTTAGTTAAATTCTGAGCAATGACTTTTGAATTAATACGATTTGGTCCTGTTGAAGAAATAGTTACATCATCGAAAAAAGCGCTGATCACATTTTCGGGTACATTGGCCGGCGTATTCCTTGACAAACCAATTTTAAAAAATGCAGGAATGAAATTCGACATTGTTCTAACGGCAGTTCTTGATGTCCAGGACTGATCGTTTATAGTTGCGTAAACGTATCCATCATTATTTACAGACCATTTTATTCTTATGCTAATTTTAAACCAGCTTTCCTTAGTAATAGGCGTCTGGCTCATCATGGTCTGTGTCCATATCTTTCCTTCATATGCTTTGACGCTATTTAATCCCTGCCATAGTTGCAAAACGCTTTTCCCGCCTTCTGCATGATACTTAAACTGTATCAATGGCTCGGTAATCGGAATATTATTCCAGGTTTCACCTTTAGCGGGGTTAGGAGAAGCATTAAAGGAAGCCAGCATCACATCATTATTAGCCGGACGGTCAGCCCAGGAATTGGGGATCCGTACATAAAAGCTGTACGTAGATTCTGTGCCCAGCGAATCATAGGAAAAATAGTTTAATTGACACCGGTTCTTAAGACCAACAACAGCGTCGGGATATAAAATAAACTTTGCGGCCCCAGGCCCAATTTTTGGCTTATCCGCAGAGATACTGAATGCATTTGTATTCAGCTTGTATTGAGCCTCCCAGCTTAAATCGAGGGGTAATCGGTCGAAACTCTCATGCCTTGTGCCCGCAGTGATAGCTGTTGGAATAGTCTGCCCAGATGATTCCGTAAACATCGCCGGCTTTTCTTCCAATGATTGTATTTTCTGACAGGAAATAAAAGCAAATGCGATCGCCATTGCCGCTGATACTACTTTATAAAGCTTCATGTTATTTTTTGAAATCTGAATAATAAGGTGATCATTCCGGAGATATTGCAGGGAATAAATCCGGAATGTATCATTAAAGACAATAATTATTCAGGTAAGGGTAGGCGCACCTAACTTTTAAATTTGAGGGCGTTGTTATTCAATCACTTTCAATGTGACAGCGCGAACCGAGGAGAAATAATTAGTTATTCTGCCGACAGTTCCTTTTGTAGAGGGAAAGAATGATGACTACGCTATTTAACGAGCTGATCAATATAAACCATACAGTTCTTACACAGGCAATCATAGCTGGTCTTCTGCAAAAATTCCTGCGTCTCTTCCGAAAGGGTTACGGTATTGCACTGGCAATTTACAATGTCGCCAACCCGGCATTCAAAGTTGATGCCGCAGCGTGGACAATATTTTTCTTCGTGCTTTGTCATGATTGAGCATAGGTAAAGGCTTTATAAAATAAAAAGGCCAACAAACCTGATACGCATGACGCGCATCGGATTTTGCTAGTTAAAACCCAAAGCCAACCTGCAAACCTCCCGATTTATGAAAAGCGCCTGTAACATAATCCTGCGTTGGGCCTGATTGATAATATTCAAAGTAAAGCCTTTTGAAAATCATTACCACGCCCCATCTGTTCACAAACGTTATCCTGTTCACGTCGCCTGACGGAATCGTATAAGGACTGGAACGATGAAAAAGTCCGCCCTGTAAGGTGGCATCATAAGCTACTGCGCTGACTAGCGGCGTATCATAAACGTAAAACTGAAATTTCCGGATCGGTTCGTTGCTGCCGTATGAAAAAGCTGAATGGAAATTGCCCAGCATGACGGTTACCCCTGCTGACGCTTTGTCGCTTAATGTGCCCAACCTGGCGCTGGAATAAGCAGAAAAGGAGAAATGATTTTTCCACCTCAGTAATTCCTTTTCATAGTTTACCTGGTAATTCAGAATGATATCATTGCGGATCTGGTTATTCCATCCTAAAGGCTTGGTAAAGTTGATCCAGCGATGAATACTTTTTTGAATGGCCTCTCCTCCTGCCGCGCGGCCAATAATACCTGCACTGATCTGGGCGCTCAGCCGGTCCCTCCGTTGCGCATTAACCGAGGTTAAAAAAGTTTTGAGTAAGAGCACGCCAGCGTAGGGACGATCGCCATATTGTATGGCAGGCTTTTCGATGTAATTGGGCGTATATCCCTCACTTTCTAACGCTAATCCATAACGTAACGCGCTGCTTTTTGTTCTTAGCAGCAAAGCGGTTAGCGGAAAATGGCGAATAGATGGATGTACCCATTCAAAGTATACTCCCTGCGTATAGTCATGATCTGTTCCCGTAAAAAAATCATTCTCGTAATTGATCCTGAAATAGTGGTCGCTGTTAATATTCCTGAAAGCCGGGGTATTGTCGATGGCTTGGGCGCTAACGGTAGAAAGAAACAATAACAAAAGGATGGATAAGCTGCACGACCGTATCATATGCCTATATACGACAGCAGCCTGTTAATCGTTTTCAGGCGATGGAGGTTTGGTCTTGCTGACCAGCCATAGCAGGTAAATAAGTATAAACTGAACAAACACCCTGATTATGGCCACATTTTTAGAACCGATTGCGGGATATTTCAGGAACAGGTCCCTGATATGCAGGGGCAGGTAAACGATAAGCATAACGATGGTGAGCAGGGCAGCCATCTTTCTGAATCTTGGCATAAACAGGCCGGTGCCCAAAATTATCTCGGCAGCGCCGGATAAATAAATCAGAAACAGCCGGGTTTGCCGGGGTACTGCATCAGGAAAAAAAGCGGTCATAGAATCAGGCGAATTAAAATGGATAAACCCGAATACCAGCAGGAACAAGGCCAGGCTATAGGTAAACAGGTTCAATAAACTTTTTTTCATAATGGTTGTTTGATGAAACATGCGCTGATAATGATCAATAATTTAAATATCCGTGCCGGGATTATTCATGTCATAATATTGCAGTAACTTTTAATAAAGGACCCACAATATGATGAATTAACGGATTTTATTTGCTTTCTCTACGGCGATATTGCTACTGCTTCAACCTGTCGCCGGACAGCGGCTTAAGCCTGGTTTTGAAAAAGGAGAATATCTGGAGATGCTCAGCATAGCTCAGAAAGCGCATATAGATCTCGATAAATGGACCAGCGACACTTCAGGAGTTCCCGATCCGAAGAAGTCTAAGTTCGTTTACCGGTCGCCAGTAATGGGCCTCGATAATATCTGGGATCTTTGGGTAAATCGGGAACCGTTGCCGTGATCAGCGTAAGGGGCAGCATACTAACCCAAACCAGTTTCCTCGCTAATTTTATGCCTCTATGGTTCCTGCAAAAGGAACCCTGCATATGGACAAAACATTTGATTTCAACTATCGGCTTTCCGACAACCCAAATGCCGCCGTGCATGTGGGATGGCTGGTGTCAATGGCCTCTCATTCGCGCGACATGCTACAGAAAATTGATTCCAGCTATAAAGCGGGTATAAAAGATTTTATTATTACCGGACATAGCCAGGGCGGCGGTACCGTTTTCTTACTCACCTCTTACCTGAGGTATCTTCAGCAGGAAAATAAGATACCCGCCAATATTCAGTTCAAAACCTATTGCAGCGCCGGACCAAAACCCGGAAATCTTTTTTATGCGTACGATTATGAACACCTCACCAGCGAAGGCTGGGCATACAATGTAGTGAACAGCGCCGACTGGGTACCGGAAGTGCCCTTCTCTATTCAAACAGTAATCGACTTTACCGCCATTAACCCTTTCACCAATGCAAAGGCGGTTATCAAAAAACAAAAGTTTCCGAAAAACCTGGTCCTGAAACACGTTTATAACCGTTTAAGCGAACCTTCGCTGAAAGCGCAAAGAAGGTATCAGAAATACCTTGGCGGAATGGCTTCCAAAATGGTAAAAAAACAACTTCCCGATTTCACACCCCAGGAGTATTTTAAAAGCAATAGTTATGTAAGAACAGGATCTACTATTGTTTTATATGCCGATGAAGAATATTTCAAATTATATAATAACGATCCCTCCAATCCCAATATCTGGCGGCATCATTTGCCCGTACCTTATTTATTCCTGGCGGAGAAATTACCGTGAGGGTAAGAATCCGTTTTCTTTTAAAAGTCCGTCGGATTGCCTACATGGCCATTATATTTTTACATATTGAGGTTAAGCAATTTTATTTCATTTCTGTACAGAATGATCTTTTTATTATTTTCCAGGTGTTTGAGCAACCTGGATATCACTACTCTGGACGTAGCCAGTTCGTCGGCAATAACGGCATGAGACGTTTTTATTACGCTGGAACCAGCCAGGCGCTGCTTTTCTTTTAAATAGGCGATCAACCTGTCGTCCAGCTTATGAAAAGCAATACTTTCAATAGACTTTAATAGTTCTACAAATCGTTCATTAAAGCTTCGCATGATATAATTCTTCCAGCTTGTATAAGCGCACAACCACTCCTCCAGCTTGATATGAGGAATAGCTATAAGTTCCACATCGTCTTCTGCAATGGCTTTTACCTCGCTTTTTTTTGCTTCCACGCAACAGCTATAGGCCATCGAGCAACTTTCATTACTTGACAGATAGTAAAGCAATATTTCATTTCTATTTTCATCCAACCTGTATACTTTAACCGTTCCTTTTAAAATAATTGGCATCATCCGAATATACTTGCCATAATCCATGATCAGGTCGCCTTCTTTAAAGTTTTGGAAAACCCCAAACTGCATCATTTCTTTTAACAGGGCTGGTTCGAATATATTTTTTAGGCTCTCTAAATCCATCATGGATATTGAAAATGTTTAATGAACCTCGGCAATTTTTCCATTACAAACTTAAGACTACTACCCGATTTGGAAGCATATCTTTCTATAGAGTTTCATGCAAAGCCGCATAAGTTAAGAAGAAGCAAAGAGCGTAAAATGGTTTGGGTCCTTCTTAGCTTCTGTCCTTGCGTGAAATACTCTAATATACAAACTGGTTTACATGACCCCATGTACCTCCATTGATTACGTTGACGAATCCTTTTTGTTCCAGTAAAGATTTTGCCTGTGCGCTTCTGTTTCCGCTGCGACAGAAAACAATAATATTTTTCCTGTTTTTAAACTTTGATAGTTCTGCAGGAATTTTATCTAATGGAATATTGGCGGAACCTTTTACATGACCATCTGCAAACTCTCCCGGAGTTCTAACATCTACCAGGAATGCTCCTTCATCAATAATAGTTTTCAAATCTGGCGTGACTGTACTACCAAACAAGTTTTTAAAGAAATTCATAACTATGTTTTAAGTTTTTGAAAATTGTTTAATGATATTCACCAAACTATTTTTAGATACCACGCCGCTTTGTCTCCAGATCACCTTTCCCTTTTTAAACAGAATCAGCGTAGGCACGCCCTGAACCTGGTATTGGTTAGCCGCCTCAGGATTTTTATCTACATCAACTTTGACAATAGTTGCAACGTCGCCAATTTCCTGTTTCACTTCTTTGAGTATAGGGGCCATCATCTTGCAGGGGCCGCACCATTCTGCAAAAAAGTCCACAAGCGCTGGTTTTTCCGATTGAATCATCTCATTAAATGTCATTATAAAAATTTTAAATGTTCTGATTAGCTGACTTCATACCACTGCCCTGATAATGCGCCATTCAAGACTGCCAGGATTAAGATACTTCTTCATAAGTTACCTCTTTTACCGCATCATCCTTGCGCCTGGCAGGCATATAACAAGCCCCGGCGCCACAACAGCCTATATTGAATATAGCCATGCCGGCAAACAATAAGCCCGCGAGCGCGAATAAAATATCTTTCGCCAGTATAGCCTGTACGATAACAGCTAGCCCAGCCAGCAGTCGAAGCCACCTGAAAAAATTACAATTATTAAAAACAGGTTGTTTCATTCTATTTTTTTTGTTTTACAGGTGTTAATACACAGGACCGTATACAGGGGGCAAAAGCTCACCAGACTGGTCAATGCAAAAACGATTGAAATGACCAGTAATATTATTCCCAATGTGCCCGGAATAATATTCGAGAAATATAAGATGACAATGGCTATCGCCACCATTATGCGAATAACTCTGTCGGCATTACCCATGTTCTTTTTCATATTAATGTATTATTAATGGAAAAATATAAAAGCATTTTTCGGTTTTTCCCATTTAAGCAGGCTGCGCCTGTTCGGTTATAGCTAATCCTGTTTCTTCAATGGCCTTATAACCGCCTTCCACTTCTGTAAAATTTCTGTACCCCCGCGCCTGTAAAATACTTGACGCCATCATGCTTCTGTATCCTCCGGCGCAATGCATATAAAAATGTTCTTTAGGATTAATATCTTTTATCCAGTCGTTAATATTAGCCAGGGGTTTATTCTGCGCATGCTGTATATGACCGGAAGTATATTCCGCTTCATTGCGCACATCCACAATGGTATCTTCTGCAATATTTACTTCGTTTGCAAACTTCGCTGCTGATATTCTGTCTACTACATCCGCTTCTTTACCGGAATCTAGCCAGGCCGAAAACCCACCATTCAAGTGGCCCAGGATATTGTCAAATCCAACCCGGCTGAGACGGGTTACCGTTTCTTCTTCTTTTCCTTTGCCGGTTACCAATAATAAGGGCTGTTTAACATCCACAATTAAAGCTCCTACCCACGGAGCGAACTCGCCATTTAATCCGATATTCACCGACTGCGGGATAAAGCCCTTATAAAATTCCGAATCTTCTCTTGCGTCTATTATCAGGGCTCCATTATTTTCTGCGGCAGCCTCAAACTGATCAGGCGATAAAGCCCTCATACCATTATGCAATATTGTATCAAAACTCTCATAACCCTTTTTATTCATGGCCACATTTAAACCAAAATATCCTGGCGGGGGAAGTAATCCATAAGTCACCGCTTTAATAAATGCATTCTTGTCTTTCTGATTCAAAGCATAGTTTATCCTTTTCTGATTACCCAGCGTGTCTATCGTCTCTTTCATCATATTCTTACCGCAAGCGCTTCCTGCGCCATGCGCGGGATATACGATGATATTGTCAGCCAGCGGCATTATCTTGTTCATTAAACTGTCGTACAACAAGCCAGCCAGGTCTTCTGTTGTCATATGCGCAGCCTTCTGAGCCAGATCCGGGCGACCTACATCACCTAAAAAAAGTGTATCGCCGCTGAAAATGCAATGATCTTTACCGGTTTCATCTTTCAGCAAAAAAGTTGAGCTTTCAAGGGTGTGGCCAGGAGTATGCAATACTTTAATAGTAATATCGCCAATGGAAAACAATTCGCCATCGTTGGCAGAAATACAATCAAATTCGCAGGCTGCATCAGGGCCATAAACAATGGCAGCGCCTGTTTTTTTACTCAGGTCAATATGACCGCTCACAAAGTCGGCATGAAAATGCGTTTCAAAAATATATTTAAGTAATACATTATCTTTTTTGAGCCTGTCTAAATAAGGCTGCACTTCC
>JBDTVL010000045.1:0-9716 GCA_040007215.1 Flavitalea sp. | reverse complement strand
CGCCAGGCCAACAACTTTATCCATCCTGGTGGCAAAATATCCTTCACCTTCCAGTCCTTCCGGACCTTCCTTCAGAAGTTTCAGGTCTGATTCGCCTGAAAAATTATATTGAACGGGACGAGCCATAATGATAAAAATTTAATGATCCATTGAAATAGCTATTCACAACCACTGCGCTTTATATTTCAATTTCCTATTTAATACAATGCTTAAAGCAATATGTTTACCCAGACGTTGAAATATCAATCTTCCCAGCGCAGGGCGCCTTTCTTAATGATATAGATGAATCCGCAAAGAAAAAAGCCAACAAACATCAGCACGGCCAGAAATCCATGCCATCCCAGGCTCTTGAAATTAACAGCATAGGGATAGAAGAAAATCACTTCCACATCAAACAGCACAAACAGGATCGCTACCAGGAAATATTTTATCGACATGGGCTGACGGGCATTGCCCACACTTTCTATGCCGCTTTCAAAATTCGTTAGCTTATCGGCTGTTTTCCGGCTGGGCCCCAGCAGGTGAGTAACGACCATCATCACAGCTACAAACAAAATAGCAAACACAAATTGTATGGCTACAGGCAGATACCAGTACGCGCTGTCCGCATTTGCATTAACCGCCTGTAACAGGTAAAGATGCATGATGAATATTTTTAATTTGTAGCGCTTGCCGTTTAAGAATAACCAATGTGGGCAAAATTACGTTAGCGTCCGCAAATTACCATTTGCAATCACAAAATCGGCAAAATAAAAAAATCCCCTGCTACAACGTAACAGGGGATAAACTAAGTATTGATCGATCCAGGTTTATGGTACCGGGGTTATTTTTTAGCTGTTGTTTTTTTTACGGCCGTTCCTGCTTTAGGTTTTGCTTTCTGCGTACCCGATGGTTTAGCTGGTGCAGCCTGTTTCTTTGGAGGTTTTGAAAGAATTTCTTTGATTCTCACGCCGTCTGCATTAGCAGGATCAATTTCCAGCACCTTGTCAACATAAGAAATAGCGGCTTGTTTATCCTTCGCAATATCATTGTAGTAAGAAACCAGGTAGAAATTGGCAGCGATAGCCTGCGACTTAAATTTACCGGCAGAATCGAGCTCTACGGCTTTCTGGGCAAGCTCTTTATAAGCGTCTACTGCAAGCCCCTGTTCCATAGTGGTATCCAGCGCCTGTTTGCTTCTTGCGCACCAGAGGTACCCGTATATTTCGTTAGGATATTTTGCTTTATACACCGTACAGAAAATGCTATCGGCCATGGTATAATTAGCTGCCTGGTAGTGCGCATATCCCCATTTGTAGAGATCATTCTGGTTAGGATCTTTCTCCATCAGGTAAGATTTACCCAGCCAGTTGGCTTCTTCATTCCTGTTACCCTGTTGTTTAGCCATTTCAGCAGCTTTTTCGATGAACTTGATCTTATTGGCTACAACAGTATCGGCATCTATGGCCTGTTGAAGCGCTATGAAAACTTCAGCTTCTGATCCTGGGATCTTGGAATTGATCTTAGCCAGTTCTTCGTAATCGGTAGGAAGAATATTTTCAGGATCAGCTTTCGCCAGGAATGTGGTCATAGCAGCTTTAGCGCCTGCAGCATCGCCAAGCGTATCGGAAGTGTAGGCCACCATTCTGTACATACGGGGATTTACCTGATCGCCATTTTGGGCAATCAGTTCCTCGGCTCTTTTCTTGGCGCCGGCGAAATCGCCTTTAGCGTAGGTATAATCAGTTTTAATGGATTCCATATCTGGTCCGGGATCGGAGCTCGCAATATATTTATCGAGGTATCCGCCGGCTTTATTAACGTCGCGGAAATACCAGTAGTAGAACAATTCAAAATAAGCGGGAGAATAAGCGGGATCCAGTTGGGTGGCTTCTTCAAAAGCAGGCAGGAAATAATCAGGGTTATTCTGGGTGAGGTAGATCTTGCCAATCTTTGTTTTAGCTGCCGCCAGTTTGGGATCTATTCCCAGCGCCTTATTATAAGCAGTTACGGCATTACCGCCATCGATGAGCTTACGATAAGCATCGCCCATGATGAGATAAGTAGTAGCATCATTGAACTTCCTGATCTGCGTAGCGAGGTTCAGCTTTTCCACCGCATAAGCAGGATCGCCTTTTCTTGCCTTCACATTTGCCAGGCCAATAGCGTTCATTATGGAAATATCTTTCCCTTTAGAAAGATTGATAGCCGTTTCAAAACGCTGACGCGCTTCGTTCGTTTTACCTTCCATCAGCTCTATCTGCCCCATGCCTACCAGCATTAAAGGCGCATTGCCATTGGCGGCAAGCGTTTTCTGATACAGATCTTTAGCGGCTACGGAATCTTTTCTATCCAGCAGAACCTGTCCCAGCCAATAAGCGGCATCAACATTATTAGGATTGGCGGCCAGGGCTTTTTCCAGTGTTTCCCTGGCGCTCTTGTAACGCTCGTAGTACAGGAATTTCCTGCCATCATCAACACTCTGGGCAAATAACATGTTGCCCCCGATGACAACCATTACCAATAGACTTAATATTCGTTTCATCATGTTCCTTGCTTATTTTTTTGTTTGTTAATAAGTGTTAAAGTGTGTAAATATATTTAACCTGCCTTTATTCTGAAATTTTCATATCCCTCACTTCGAACCTCATTCTGGCAGGCAATAAATATGCCCGCTGAAAGATCAGTTGTCCTTTTTCATAGATGAGAAAATTGGTGAAACCGCTGCCAAGACCCTTAAAATTCTCTTTTAAAACATAATATAAAGGACGGATCATTGGATATCTGCCAGTTGCAATGTTTGCCTGGTATGGTTTAACATAGGTACCATTGCAGCCGCGGCATTCCAGGGCCGCAATTTTAACTTTTTCAAGGAAACTCAGCACCGAAGGATCTTCTTTATTCCCCACCCAACTCACGCCTATAAGCCCTACAGCATCATTATTCTTACTGATATAATCAATTACCGCTTCACTCGATTTGGCAGCCGCAATATTCGCTGAAAGAGGCTTTCCCCGGAGCAGTGAATCGATCATGAACCGAACATTACTCGTCTCGGAAGTTCCGTCCAGCAATACTTTATATTTATAACCGCTGGTTCCCTCCACCATCGAGCGGATATCCTGCATGGTAAATACGGTATCCTTCGACTGGTTATTGGTGATCACAGCAATGGCATCAAACGCTATGGGTCCAAAAGCGGGTTTAAAACTCAGCGCAGCTTTTAATCCATCTTCTTCCTTCCTTGATAATCCCCTGGTAACAATAACCATACGAATACTGTCATTATCCAGATCTTTCAGGCACTCGGCTTCTGGCTTATACTGTACGCGAATATGAGCTTTTGGATATAGCGATTCGAACACCTGCACCTGTGAATCTATAACCGGCTTGTAAGATTCATCGGCGCTAATATTTATGGTTCCGCTCGTTAGTGTATCCCTTTCCCTGAGGGAGTCTGGATTTCCGCAACTGCCCATTATCAATGCCGCCGGGATCACTGCCCATATAAAGTTGCGATAGTTCAAATTTAAAGTCTTGTTCGTTTATCTGAATAGTATTGCCAGAATAAATTTTTCCACTTAAATGATTATGCCAGTATTAACCGGCATTTTTTCAGCTGAAATAATTTTTCTTTATTCCCCTGTATATCCGGAAGCCTCCATAAAATAAACATAGTCCTCCGAATATATATGAGAATGGTTTCGGAGGAAATTCCATAGAAATCCCAAACATTTCTGACATTAAAAAAAATCCGCCCATCACCGCATAAATAATTCCCATTCCCAGATCCATCATAGCTCGTCGGTTGATATAGGCTATCCTTCTCTTTTCTTCCTGGTCTGTGCTCATATTTTTTTTATACCGGGGCTGGAAGGTAAGAAATTAGCGTTAAAAAGCAAGACCGGGGCGAGTTCATTACATTTGCAATCTCAACAAAAGCTGACCATGGCCAAACCAACGCTGCCGCAGGGAACACGCGACTTCGGACCGGATACTGTACGGAAAAGGAATTATATACTCAATACTATCCGGGATGTTTTTGAGCGTTATGGATTTCAGCCGCTGGAAACGCCGGCTATGGAGAATCTTGAAACGCTGCAGGGTAAATATGGCGACGAAGGCGATAAACTGATCTTCAGGATATTAAATAATGGCCTCGATAACCCCGCCAAACAGGAGCAGGCCAGGCAGGATTTCGAGCAGGTACTGGACGGGAAAAATGTAAAGGGCATTACTGAAAGGGCGTTAAAATATGATCTTACCATCCCCTTCGCCCGCTTTGTAGCCATGAATCACGGGCAACTGGTCTTTCCCTTTAAACGCTACCAGGTACAACCGGTGTGGCGTGCCGACAGACCTCAAAAAGGCCGCTACCGCGAGTTCTACCAATGCGATGCCGATGTGGTGGGCAGCCAGTCGCTGCTGAATGAAATGGAGTTTGCCTGCATCTATCACGAAGTATTTACCCGGTTAAAGCTTACCGGTTACCAGTTAAGCGTTAATTCAAGAAAGGTACTTTCAGCGCTGGCCCAAAAAGTGGGCGGAGCCGACCAGCTCAACGCCATCACTATCGCTATCGATAAAATGGATAAGATAGGGATCGATAAAGTGAAAGAAGAACTGCATCAGAAAGGATTGAACCCTGAACAGATTGATACTATTGCCGCTTACCTGTCTATTGCCGGTTCCAACAAGGAAAAATTGCAGCAGGCGGCCGAACTGCTGGGCGATAGCGCCGGTGAAGGATTATCGGAACTGAATACGCTGCTCGATAAGCTGACGCTGATCCAGCCCGATGCGGCCATACATATTGATTTCACGCTTGCCCGCGGACTGAATTATTATACAGGCTGCATCTTTGAAGCCAAAGCGCCCGCCACCGTTAAAATTGGTAGTATCGGCGGGGGCGGCAGGTATGACGACCTTACCGGTTTATTCGATGTGCCGGGTATTCCCGGCGTGGGTATTTCATTTGGGGTAGACAGAATGTGTGATGTGCTGGAAGAGCTGAAATTGTTCCCCGGGAATATACAGGTGTCCACGCAGGCGTTATTTTTTAATTTGGGGGAAGAAGAAAGCGCCGCCGCTTACCTGTGCATGCAGCGTTTGCGCAGCCAGGGGCTCAGCGCTGAGATGTTCCATGAACAGCAGAAGTTCGATAAACAGTTCAAATACGCAGAGAAAAAGAATATTCCTTTTGCCGTGATCATCGGCAGTGAAGAATTATCGACGAAGACCTGTAAGATAAAAGACCTTCGTAACGGTAACCAGCAATCGCTTTCCTGGGAACAGCTTTTGGTTTTAATTTTAAGTAAGGAGCGCTTACTCATGCCTGCAGGTTTTCGTAAATCACGGCAACGCCCTGACCCAGTCCGGCACAAAGAGCGGCCAGTCCGTATTTCGCTTTGCGCCGTTTCATTTCATATAACAGCGTAGCGGAGATACGCACCCCGCTACAGCCCAGCGGATGACCGATAGCAATAGATCCGCCATTCACATTTACGCGATTGATATCGGCTTTTAATTCACGGATACAGGCGATAGACTGCGCTGCAAAAGATTCATTCATTTCAATAAGGTCAATATCGCCGAGCGTTAAACCCGCGCGTTGCAGGGCTTTTTTCACGGCTGGAACAGGCCCCATACCCATGATAGAAGGATCTACGCCGGCCACCGCCATCGACACGATCCGGGCCATAGGCTCAAAACCATATTTTTTTATAGCCGCTTCGCTGGCCAGCAGCATAGCCGCCGAGCCATCGTTAAGACCTGAGGAATTTCCCGCAGTTACCGTTCCATTTTCCAGGAACGCCGGTTTCAGCGCCGCCAGTTTTTCGAGGGTAATTCGCCGTGGCGGCTCATCCATGCTGATTAACTCAACCCCATTGGCCAATAGTTCGGAATGTTGACCGGAACCGAATAACCGGGCATCAGTAATTTCCATAGGCGTAATCTCTTCTTTCCATTTATCTGCTTCCAGCGCCTCAAAGAATTTACGATGCGAATCAAACGCATAGGCATCCTGCTCTTCCCTCGTTATATTCCATTCAGCCGCTACATTTTCGGCTGTCTCGCCCATATTAAAAGGATAATAACGCTTTGCCAGTTCGGGATTGGTAAACCGCCAGCCTATAGTGGTATCAAAGGCGTTGCCGGCGATCTTCCCGCTTTTATAGTCTGCTCTTCCAATCACAAAGGGCGCCCTGCTCATACTTTCCACGCCGCCCGCAATATATACTTCTCCTTCTCCGCATTGAATGGCCCGGCCGGCATCCATAATTGCCTGTAAACCGGAGGCGCAAAGCCTGTTCACGGTATTGCCAGCCACCGTTACCGGCAATCCTGCCAGCAGCGAAGCCATCCTGGCCACGTTACGGGTATCCTCGCCGGCTTGATTAGCATCTCCAGCAATCACATCTTCTATGCTATTAATATCCAGGCATCGGTTCCGGCTCACCAGGGAGCTGATAGCCCGGGCCAGCAGGTCATCGGGCCGGATACCGCTGAGGGCGCCGCCGTATTTTCCCACTGGGGTCCTGGTTATGTCGATGATATAAGCCGCGTTCATGTGTTTTTTAAGGTAAATATGATAAGACAAAGCGGTTTTTCCCGTTTTCTGTCTTAGCCCTAAGTCAAAATTAAGCAGAAGAGATGCATTTAACTCTTAACGCTTAAATTGAGTTAACCACGATCCTTTTCTAATTTGAGCCTAAATAGCCACATTAAAGGAAACCACAGGCTAAAACTCGTTAATAGCGGCTGTTTCTACGCTTCCTCCTGTTTAAATAAGTTACTTTTGCAGCATGTTAACCGCGGAAAAGAAGAACATACGGCACATGAGCCTCGAGGAGCTGGAACAGTATTTCACCGAACTTGGTGAAAAGAAATTCCGAACTAAACAGGTATATGAATGGCTTTGGCAGAAACAGGCGCGTTCCTTCGAAGCGATGACCAACCTCAGCAAGGAACTGCGCCAGAAACTGAACGATCATTTCACCTTACCGGCGCTGAAAACCGACGCTACCCAGCATTCTGCCGACGGCACCATTAAAAGCCGTTTTAAAACTTTCGATAACCACCTCGTTGAAGGGGTGCTCATCCCTACGGCTACCCGAAATACCGCCTGCGTTTCCTCGCAGATCGGTTGCAGCCTCAGTTGCAAATTCTGCGCAACAGGGTATATGGAACGCAAACGTAACCTCGATTTCGACGAGATCTATGATGAAGTATCGCTGCTTAACCAGCAGTCAGAAGAAGCCTACGATAAAAAATTATCCAATATCGTGTTCATGGGCATGGGCGAACCCCTGCTTAATTATAAAAACGTGCTCAAAGCCATTGAACGCATTACCTCTCCGGATGGATTAGCGATGAGCCCGCGCAGGATCACCGTATCCACCGCAGGCGTTGCGAAAATGATCCGCCAACTTGGCGATGATAAAGTGAAATTCAAACTGGCGCTGTCGCTGCATGCGGCTAACGATAAAAAGCGCAACGAGATCATGCCCATCAATGAATCGAACAATATCAAAGCGCTGATAGATGCGCTGAATCATTTCTATAAAGAAACACATAGCGAGATCACCCTCGAATATATTCTCTTCAAAGATTTCAACGACAGTAAAGAAGACGCTGACGAGCTGATCAAAGTGTACCGCCAGGTTCCCGCCGATCTTGTCAACATCATCGAATACAATCCCATCGATGCTGCAAACTTTTTAAAACCGGAAGAAAATGTGGTGGATGCCTTTATGGCTCATCTCGAAAAAAACAAAGTCAATGCCCGCCTGCGTCGCAGCAGGGGTAAGGATATCGATGCTGCCTGCGGACAACTCGCTAACAAAGCAAACCAGGCGGTTTAAGGCGAAGAATTATAAATTCATCTCTCATAGCGCCATATGAACCCTCAACTGACCTAATGGATAGAACTTAATTTGGCGGATGGTATTCGCCATTTTTGTAAAGGAACCGCATAAAAAAAGGGACGCTTTGCAGCGCCCCTAACCTCTGTGAACCATATGAACTATTTCAAAAAATTATTCCTTTACCAGCTTTACCAGCATTGTTTCCTTACTGTTCACCACCACTTCCAGCATATATAAACCGGGAATAAGCTGACTGGATCCTTCTATCAGCAAATTATTTGTTCCCCTGCCGGCTTTGACCCCTTTCTTCAGCGCCAGCGTACCCTCATTATCCATTATCCTCATCGAAACAAATGAAGGCTCCTGCAACTGTACATTCACGGCTATATCATTTTTGGCAGGGTTGGGCGTAACGCTGATCATCGTCAGCGTTTTGGTATTATACACTCTCACTACCAACAGCCTGCTAAACTCCATTGTTCCATCCACATGGAACTGCTTCAGCCGGTAATACATATCTTTCTTATTCGCCGTATAGCGGCTCACGCGATCGATATAGGTATAATCATTTTTTAAAGCAACCCCGTCTTTCGCCTTTATCTTTCCTGCATTCTGCCAATCCTTTCCATCAAGACTGCGTTCAAGATCGTAATGATCAATATTGCGCTCGCCATTGGCGGTCCATTTCAATTCTACATTGCCATTCAGTTTATATGCGCCTATGAAATCGGCCAGTCCTGCGGGTAAGGTGCGCCCTTCCGGAAACCGGATCAATACTGTGGCGGTATTAGAACAGAGTTCGCCCGCGCCATCATCACAGATCTTATAGGTGAATGAAGCGCTCTTTCCCGCAAAACCTTCCTTAGGCGTGAACAGGAACGATCCATCATCATTAACAACCACTTTACCATCCGGCGAAGCCGTTACCACATAAGCTTTGAACCGATCATGATCCACGTCCAGGTCGTTGCTGAACAGGAATCCAGATGCAAAGCGACTACTCTTGCCTGTTATATTATCATTCTTTGCCCTTGGCGCCGAATTACAACCTGTTCCGTAAGCGGGAGAAGCGGAAATTATCAGTTCATCTATACCTATCCTGGCGTCGCCACCCGATCCATGATATTGTAAAGCCAGTTTATACTGCCCGGGGAAATCATTTCTGAATACCTTATCATAACTGCCAAACTTCTTCGTCATGTCTTTACACTCAAAACTATCCAGTTGCTTAAGAACATTATTACTGAAATCGGTCAGGTATACTTTGATCCATCTCCTGGTATTGCCTGAGAAGGCTTCGCTGAATTTATATTTGAAGGAGATGCCGATCTCGCCGGTAACATTCAATGCCGGCGTATAGATGCCTGCGCTATTAGACAGGTCGGCGGTTATGCCCGATACCATGGCGCCATCGCCTTCGATACCCGGATTCCATCCATCGCGGTTTACATCGAAATTGCGGAACGACCAGCAATCGCCCTGTAAAAACCCTTTTAATGTTTTGGTGGAAATACCGTTGCGCGAATTAAAGTTCTCCGCAATTTTCGCCGATGCTTCCCCTGCCATCAGTATCGGCAATAAAGCCAGTAAAGGCCATTTAAGTTTACGTTTCATGTTTCAGATTTCAGATGAATAATACTTGCACGAATACCAGCCATTAGCCGATCCGGCATTTCAGAGGAGGGGAAATCTGTTAGGGTAGATCATGCTAACCTCCGGAAAATTTATGACCGGAGTAAAAAATTGGCCAGGCCTGGAAAGGCCCGGCTATTGTTGATCGTACCCTTTAAAAAATTACTATCGGTCAGTCATTGACAACTATGACCCTGATATATTATTAGTTCTTACAAAGCATTTTCAGGTTCTTAA
>JBDTVL010000044.1:0-9717 GCA_040007215.1 Flavitalea sp. | reverse complement strand
GCTCGAAAATGGCGGCTCCCGGTTTACCTAATTTTACCTCATGCGAATAGTAGGCTTTTTCAAAAATATCTTCCAGGTAAACGCCATACAAACTAAACAGCCGCTGCTGAAACTCTTTCAGATGAATAGAATTGGTGTTGCTAAGTAAAAATATCCTGAACTTAGATTTTATTTTTTGTAACAAAGCAATGCGTTCGGGAGGAAAATCGAGAAGTAGCGCATTCCATGCGGCGATGATCTTCTCGTCTTTGATAGGTTTCCCGATAAGCTTTACAATACCTTCTACAAATTCAACATCGTCTATTAAACCAGTTTCATATTTCTCGAAAAAATCAGAAATATACGTTTGACTGATATGGTTTGAGAAGTTCTCCAAACCCAGTTTCAGGAAGGCTTCTTCTGTCTTTTTAAAATTAATATTCAGGATAACGCCCCCCAGATCAAAGATGACATTTTTAATATTTTGCATATGCTAAAATAACGACGAAATGAATAACCTGTATACTATTTCAGTAAATCTGCCATCCTTTCGTTCATTCCCAAGGGAATCTTTAGGCTCACGCTCAGATTCAGCGATAAAATAGTTCAATAAAAATTCTTTAAAGTAAATTAACTAATCCATTTGGAGTATTCTTCTTCAGGATAAAATCGCCTATTTTGTAATAGGGTAATTTCTGTAGTTTTCTTTTAATTTATTGCTGACTGATTTATGCGGATTTTTTTAACAATATTGATCATCTTTTCAGGCCTGACTGGCATATCCCAGGGTCGGAACATCCAGCTAAGTAAAATATCTCCTTCGTTATTATCATTTCAACAAAAGGCTATTAAGCGGGACAGCATTACGATAGTCATTGCCCTGAAAGATTTTAAATCACTTCAATATTGGAAAAAACGGGTAAATACCCTGGCAACTTATGCTGATCCCAACATACTTACGTGCAGAATAAGGTCGGGTATGCTGGAATCATTACAGGCCGACAGCGCTGTATTGTTCATCGACCTTCTTCGTAAGCCAAAAGAAGAACTGATTACCGGTAACATAGATTTGTCGTTGAATAAACTGAATATGGTACACCATCTTTTTCCTGGTATCAATGGTCATAATATTAATGTTTCATTAAAAGAGCAACGCTTTGATACAACTGATATTGATCTCAAGGGTCGTTATTTCAACAGCAGATTGGCTGCGCCTACTCATTCTGATCATGCCTCCATAATGGCTACTATGCTGGGAGGAGCGGGAAATTCGTCTTATTTTTCTTTAGGCGCTGCACGAGGCGTCAACCTCACCTCGTCTGATTTTGCTTACCTGATGCCAGATGATCCGGAGTCGTATGAAACGTATAATATAAGTATTCAAAATCACTCCTATGGTACAGGTATCGAAAATTATTATAGCGCTGATGCTTCGGCTTATGATGCCAGCGCATTATTGATGCCCACTCTTCTGCATGTTTTTTCTTCGGGTAATTCTGGACAGGAAACCTCAGAAGAAGGAAATTATGCAGGCATTCCCCGTAGGGCAAATATTACCGGCAGTTTTAAAATGGCCAAAAATATCATTACTGTCGGCGCGGCTGATGAGCACAATAAAATAATGGAGCAAAGTTCTAAGGGACCGGCGTATGATGGGCGGATAAAACCGGAATTAGTCGCTTTTGGGCAGGATGGAAGTTCCGGATCAGCCGCGCTGGTATCAGGTGCAGCCGCATTATTGCAACAGGCATACCAGGATCGGCATGGCAGATTACCTTCTTCAGGTCTGGTCAAAGCGATATTACTCAACAGCGCCGATCCTGTCGACTCCACGCATATCAGTTATTCTACAGGTTTTGGAAGCCTGAATGCATTGAAAGCAGTAGAGTCCTTAAATTCCAACAGCTATTTTGAAAGCTCCGTAAGAAAAAATCAATCCAGTTTTTTTTCCTTAAATATACCTTCGGGTATCGCTCAATGTAAAGTTATGCTGGTATGGAATGATCCGCCTGCAGAAACAAATGCAGCTAAAGCGCTCGTCAATGACCTGGATATTAAACTTTCTTTGTTTAGCGCAGCTCAATCATGGCTTCCATGGGTTTTAAACCATTCTCCCGAAATAGATTCCCTGCAATTGCCGCCATCAAGAAAGGTAGATACCTTAAATAATATTGAACAGATCACTATCGATAACCCGCAACCAGGAATATATACCCTGGAGGTTAGAGGATATAAAATGATCAGCGAAACGCAAAGTTTTGCCATCAGTTACCTGATCGACACAACGACTTATTTTCGCTGGACTTTCCCTTCTTCAGAAGATGTGATCAGCGCTGATGAGTTAAATGTATTGCGATGGGAAAGCAACAGTAATGCCGATAGCAGGATAGAATATGCCATTAACGGAGGGTCGTGGCAGCCGCTAAGCCAGCACTCGGCAACAAGAGATAATTATTTTGACTGGATAGCTCCCGATACCCAATGCCTGGCTAGGCTAAGAGCGGTCATTCCTTCCTTGAATATTATCAGCGAGTCGGAGGAATTTATTATTTCTCCTCCTGTTGAAGTGAAAGTGGGTTTTAACTGCGCAGATTCATTAATGCTATTTTGGAATGGTAAAAAGAATAATCTATACCAGGTTTACAGGTTGGGCGCCAATTACCTCGAACCGCTCGCTGTTTCTTCCGATACTTTTTTCATTATAAAAAAAGATCCTGGCTTGGCCCTGGAATTTGCCGTAGCTCCGGTTTTGGGAATAAAAACCGGACTTAGAAGTAATTCTATAGATTATTCCACGCAGGGAGTGAGTTGTTATTTTCAAAACTTTTATGCAACGCTCTTGAATTTACATACAGCCAATCTCGAACTAAGCCTGGGCAGCGTATATGGCGTTAACAGGATAGATTTCCAGAAAAAATATGCAGAAGGATTCCGATCTGTACATTCAGTGGATCATCCTTCCGAAGTCGCCGCTTCGTTTATTGATGCCAGTTTGACAAAAGGCGTAAACTACTACCGGGCATCAGTAACCTTTTCCAATGGATTATCTGTGTACAGTCCTGTAGAAACAATTCTTTACTTTCCCGCTCAGCCAGTCATTGCTTTTCCTAATCCTGTCAGGCAATCCCAGCCATTTACCCTTATCGCTCAGGAACCTGGGATATATTCCTTTGTTATTTATACGCTCAATGGAAAAATTTTCCACCGCGGTACACTTAACGATATCAAACAGCAGATATCCGGAATTTCTTTCCCTGCCGGTGTCTACCTGCTGAAATATTTTTCACAGCAGGGAAATAGCTTTATTCAGAACTTGGTGGTGTATTAATAGAAATTATTAGATCAATGGTAATAAAAAAAGAAGTCGTCATTTTCCTGACGACCTACTATTCAAACGCCTGGTAAACTAAAAAAGGTTAATCCCTGTTCTGAGGCTTTTGTTACTTGATTCTTAATATAAAAAGTTCAAAGCGACTTTATCTGCATAAGTGAAGGGACGATTACCGCCATTATTTATGCAAGCCAGCATCCAGGAACCTGCTTCTGCATAACTAGGAGTGCCAGGTATAAGTTTAGCGCCAATAGTGCTTGCGCCTTCATTAACATAGGAGCCACCGCAGCTAAGCGAACGGTTATAGTAATCTGAGTGACGCATTCCAATACAATGACCTATTTCATGAGCCATTACGGTAGTTTTTGTATTTGCGGCCCAGGCATTCAGGGCTGTCCTGTTAACAAGTATTTGGTTATAAGGTTTACCATTGTCCAAAGGAAAGCCTCCTGATGCAAGATAGGTAGCGTTGGAAGGGGCTGGATTGATAACTATATCTCCTCCGCTGGTAACGCGTGAAAATTTGATCAGCAGGCCCAATGCATTGTACCTGGCAATCGCTGCATTCACCGCAGTAATATAAGTAGATGGCATTGCTGTGGAAACGCGGATGGTAATCGTACGCGGTAAACCCAATACAGTATTGCTGGTGCGGTATTGTTCTTCTGCGCCTATTCTCAGAAACTGCGTTACCGGTTTGCTTCTAAGATGTTCAGGCGTAAGCAGAATATCGCCTTCTACCAGATATCCTCCTTCTACTTTTTGAAGACTGCTGGTTCCGAATCCGAGATTTTTAACCTGGCTTAAGATTTCCTGTGAAATTTCGTCTGAAGAAACAGCTACGGTGGCATCTTTCTTACATCCGATGCTCAGCGCTACAGTTGCAATAATAACAGCGAGTGATCTGAAATTCTTTTTCATAATTTGAAATGTTTGGGGTGATGAAATGATCTTTTTCCGGGGATTGAGTAAAAAAATTGTTGACATAGCGATAAATTATTAAATAGATAAACAGGTAATAGCGGTTTCAGGAATAGGCGACGTTAAGCAAGTAGGTTCTTCGGAATAGCAGACTTCAGGATAGGAATAGATTCAGCTTTTCAGAGTTTCTTCGGCTATTGCAGCCGCTATATCCAAAATTGCTGAAACTCAAATCTACATGCGTGAATAAACAGGAACAATAACCCATTTGGATTACCTGGCAGAATTAATAATAAATGACCCAAAGGGAGTAGTATTAGATGACTGATATTTACTTTACTTTACAATAAATTAATTTGTTATGATCCGAATAGCGATTATAGATGATAAAATAAGTAACAGGAATATTCTTGCAGATAAGCTAAGTCATAATAAATTCTTTAAAGTGATCATCCAGGCGGTAAATGGCGAAGATTTCCTTGACCAGATGAAGGAGGCCAGCAAAAATATCCTGCCGCATATTGCGCTGATGGATCTTGAAATGCCTGTCATTGATGGCGTAACGGCTATCTCCAGCGGCTCATCGCTTTACCCGGATGTTAAATTTGTAGCGCTGACTATTTTTGATGATGACGACAGGATCTTTAACGCTATTAAAGCAGGCGCCTGCGGTTATATTCTAAAAGAAGAAAGTGGACCTGTGATTAATGATATGCTGATGAATCTCTGGGAGAATGGCGCAGGGCCGATCTCTCCAAGTATCGCCTATAAGATTTTACAGATGGTACAACAGCAAACGGCAGTACAGACGGACAGGAACGCTCTGCCTTTTGATGTATTCAATCTGAGTGAAAGAGAAAAGGAAATATTAAAATTACTGAGCGAAGGTTTAGGTCACAGAGAAATAGGAGCTAAAATTGATATTAGTCCAAATACCGTTAAAAAACATTCCAGTAATATTTACCAAAAATTACATGTGAACGGAAAGGCCCAGGCATTAAGAATTGCCTATACCAAGGGTTTTCTTTAAAAATGTCCGCAAACCTGAAAGGCATGTAACAAAATCGGACACCTTTCATCTCCAGGAATAACTATAAATGGCTGATTTTAAGAGCGCTGCAAAAATGGCGCCTTCTTAGCATTATTCTCAGCAATAAAGATTTGAATTTATCTGTCAGGTACTCATTTTAATACATTGCTTTGATAAAGAATTACATAAAAATCGCTTTTCGTAATCTCTGGAGACACAAAGGGTTTTCCTTCATTAATATTTTTGGCCTGGCCATAGGTATTGCCACCTGCATTATTATCATGCTTTTTGTACAGTATGAACTGAGTTACGACAAGTACAACAAAAAAGCTGACAGAATAGTGAGGGTTGTTTTTCGCGGCCAGGTAAAAGGCGAAAGAATGAATGAAGCGAATGTTTTTCCACCAGTAGCGCAAACTCTTTTGAAAGATTTTCCAGAAGTGCAGGAAGCTACCCGGATGAGTTATGGCGGCTCGCCAATGGTTTCTTATGGCGATAAAACATTTAAAGAAAATAGTATTGTATATGTTGATCCTAATTTCTTTAAAATATTTACGCTTCCTCTTTTGCAGGGCGATATAAATACGGCTTTATCTTCTCCCAATACCATGGTGATCACCAGTGCGCTGGCCATTAAATACTTTGGGGGTGAAAATCCAATCGGGAAAATTTTAACCTTCAAGAGCTTGAATACCTCTTATAAAATAACAGGCGTTATAGACAAAGTGCCCGACAACTCTCATTTTCACTTTGAAATGTTTGGTACTATGATTGGCAACCCGGACGCTTTATCCACTTCATGGATGAGCTCTAATTTCTACACTTATCTTGTTCTTCCGGAGGGTTATAATTATAAGCGTTTGGAAGCAAAACTTCCAGGAGTTGTAAATAAATATATGGAGCCTCAATTGCAGCATGCCATGGGCATCAGTCTGAGCGAGTTCAGGGCAGGAGGGAGCGATATTGGATTATATCTTCAACCGCTAACAGATATTCACCTGCATTCGAATTTCACCAATGATTTTGAAGCTCCCGGCGATATCAGCTACATATATATTTTCAGCGCAATCGCCATATTCATGTTACTGATCGCCTGTATTAATTTTATGAACCTTTCCACCGCCAGCGCCAGCGGCAGGGCGCGTGAGGTGGGCATAAGAAAAGTGATGGGCGCCGTTAAAGGAAAACTGATTGGACAGTTCCTTGTTGAATCTATTTTACTAACTGCTTTTGCGCTTGTATTGGCTATCGTCTTTGTACAATTGGCATTACCTGCTTTTAACCAGTTTGCAGGCAGACAGCTTAGTTTACAGTTGACAACGCATCCATGGCTCGTGCCCGGCTTGTTAACACTTGGCCTGGTCACCGGCATTTTTGCCGGCAGTTACCCTGCTTTTTTTCTTTCCTCTTTTAATCCTGTTGAAGTATTAAAAGGAAGATTCATTGCCGGGAAGGGCGGCTCTTCGCTGAGAAGCGGGCTGGTTGTTTTTCAATTTTTCATTTCCATTACGCTGATGGTGAGCACAGCAGTTGTTTACAACCAGCTTTCTTATATACAAAACAAAAAACTGGGCTACAATAAAGACCAGGTATTGATATTGCCGGAAAGCTGGATGTTAGGAGATAATAAAGTTAGCGTACTGCGTCAGCAGCTTGAGCAGGATCCCAGGGTGGCCAGCGTAACCTCTACTGGTTATATTCCTGCAGGGCCCAGTAACAGCAATAACTTTTTCGTTTATGAAGAGAATGCAGCTTCACAGATTAAAGCGCTCCGTTATGAGGTAGACTATAATTATCTGGCAACACTCGGTATAGAAATGACAGCGGGGCGATATTTCTCTAAAAACTTCGCCACTGATTCCAGCGCTGTAGTGCTAAATGAAGCCGCAGTTAAGGCGTTGGGATTTGGAAACCAGGCATTAGGTAAAACCATTACCAGAGCCGATAATGATGCGGTTAAAACTACCTGGCGGGTAATTGGCATTGTAAAAGATTTTCATTTTAAATCATTACATGAACTCATCTCGCCGCTGGTGATGACGCTTAGTCATGATAATGGAACGCTGTTAATAAAAACCAAAACTAAAGACCTTTCAGGTTTGTTGAAAACAACGAAAATGAACTGGGATAAACTAAGTCCTGAAATGCCATTCAGTTATTCTTTCCTTGATGAACGTTTTAATAATACCTATCGCAGCGAACAAAATACAGCGGCTATTTTAGGCGTGTTCGCAGGACTTGCCATTTTTGTTGCCTGCCTGGGGCTCTTTGGCCTGGCCACTTTCATGGCCCAGAAGCGGGTAAAGGAAATAGGCATACGGAAAGTTTTAGGCGCCAACGTTAGAGGTATTGTAACCTTATTGTCGAAAGATTTTTTAAAGCTGGTTGTAATCGCTTTTGTTGTTGCAGCGCCTGTTGCCTGGTTCATAATGAACAAGTGGCTGCAGGATTTTGCTTATCGTATTTCGATCAGTTGGTGGATATTTGGGCTGGCAGGATTAGTTACAGTTGGTGTCACGCTTATTACGGTCAGTATTCAGTCAATAAAGTCAGCATTGACCAATCCGGTAAAAAGTTTAAAAATGGAATAGGGAATAAACTATTTAAGATGATTGGCAATTTTTTGCCCTATCTCGGAAACATAAGGAACATACTTGTGTTTGTCTACCAGGTACCAGCCTTGCTGATCGAGATCATTCAGGCCACAGGCCAGCGTAAATTTAAGTTCCCTGTTCATCCATACCTGGTAGCGGTTATTTTCTGACACAATGATCAGCGCTTCTATATCTTCATTGTCGTAATTAAAAGTGATAGTAAAATGTTCTAAGCCTGATGCATCAACCATCAATCTCAATCCGTTAGCGTTTTCGGGATGGGTGAGTGTTTCAAAAAGACTGATATTATAATTGCTTTCCATTAGCCAGCTATCTAATTCTTCATGCTCCTGTTCTGTAATCGTTAGTTGCAGAAATCGGATAATGATCGTTAGTATGCGTTCTATTCTTTGAGGTTCTGTCTGTTCGGACATGAGGCCAATTTACGAAAAAATTAAAACCGTGGTTTCATTCGATTTACCGGGGAAGGTTTTCCGGGGAGAAAATTATTCAGATCTGCTGTTTCAGATACTTATTTCCCTTAGTAAACCTGGCAGATCGAGCTGTCGGGTATACATCTCCAGTTCTCCATTAACCTGCTTTGGCCATTGTTCAACGGGCCTGTCCCAATACAGTTCTACCCCGTTTCCATCGGGATCATCAAGATATATAGCTTCAGAAACCCCATGGTCGGAAGCTCCTGTAAGCGGATAATTAGCGTCAATCAATCTTTTCAGGGCTACGGCCAGTTCTTTTCGGGTGGCAAAAAGGATGGCTGTATGGAAAAGCCCGCAGGTGTTTGCCGGTGAAGGGCCTCCATCTTTACTGTACCAGGTATTCAGCCCGATATGATGGTGATAGCCTCCGGCAGAGATAAAAGCAGCCTGGGAACCATACCTCAGCGTAATTTCAAAACCCAGTAATTCATGATAAAAAGCCAGCGCTTTATCAAGATCGGATACTTTCAGGTGAACATGTCCAATACGCGTTGTTGCCGGTATAGTATAGCTCATTGATGGTTCATTTTATGTATAAAGGTATCAAGGTTTTTTGCAGCCGTTGCGCTAATCTTATTTTTAATAAGAGGAGACCATCCAAGCAATATCCCGCTCAGGCCCAGCGCCTGACGGCTCCATTTCCAGACATCAAAATCGTCCATATGCTCTACAATCAACCCGTCTCTGAACCTGAATTTGGCGTTGACATAGTTGACGACCTTCCTGCCGGTTGCTGAAAAAATATAGGAAGCCTGCCATGTGCAGGAGCCATATTCATCATCGGCTATAATTTTGCTGAAGGTTAGGGAAAATTGAATTGCGGAAGAGCAGAGCATCTGCCACATAGCTTTGGCTTTATCGCCATGAAGATCCTGGAATACGGGGTCGAAAAATAAAATATCGTTATGGTAGCAACTGTTCATTCCCGCTGCATCCAGTTTCTGAAAAGAAGTATAAAATTTTTCTATTAATTTTTCATGCTGATTCATAGCTTAAGAAGGTTGATGAACATTCATTACATTTAACGCTTAAAAATACCGGTAAAAAGAATAAGATGAGGGCGCTGTTTTATCGCAGAATGGTAGTTTTGGCATCAATCTGCCGCCAATAATTAAAAAATAGGCCTTATTTTCGCGGCTTACTGAAAAGTACATAAATAGTTATATTATGACCATGGTTGATTCATTCGAAAAGATCCCCGTTAAAATCTTCGCCACATTTAAAGAAGGTTCTCTTTTTGCCGCCAATGAGATTGCAGCGCTGATCATTGAAAAGCAGAAAAAAAATGAAAAATGTATATTAGGACTGGCAACAGGCAATACCCCGAAGGCTTTATATGCCGAACTGATCAGGCTGCACAAAAAT
>JBDTVL010000043.1:0-9787 GCA_040007215.1 Flavitalea sp. | reverse complement strand
GGCAATGAGGAGAAGGTGTACTGAATAGTATCGCCGAAAGAATATTTTCCGGGCGACCAGAACCAATTGCCATCCGGGTCAGTACCATAAAGATCCAGCCCGCTCACGCCGGTGGCCGGCATATGCGGAAAAGCCAGTTTTCCTTTTACGCCATAGCGCACGGAAATCTTTTTTGCATCGGTTTTAAATTTGATGTACAGACCGGCGCTATTTGCAGACAAATTCCATACTTCTTCTGGAACTGTTTTTTCGGCCCGTGCAGGGAAACGGTCATAGGTAGCCTTTACCTCCTTTGGCCATGCCTGTCCTTCTATTACTGGAAATCCGGAATAAGCAGGGTTCCACCAGGTGTATACCGGTTTTTGCTGCGAAAAAGAAAAAGAGGAAATCAAAATGCATGAAGCCAGAAGGATCGGGATATTAAGTTTCATGAATAGCGCAATTTGCCATGAAGGTAAAAAAAGGAATACAAACTCCCAGAGATTACCTTAGTTAACTATATCCATGCCTGATTGCCGGTATTCAGAATAACGAATATATCACGCGCTTTTAACTGCCGGAATACTTCTTCGGTATAGCATTTCCAGCGTTTTCTTTTAAAACTCGCATCGGTAGTCAGTGTGAGATCGCCATTCAGGAAACTACCTACTCCCCTGAAGATATTCTGAAAATTCCTTTAACGTTTTCGTGATACTGCGTGGCTAGATTAAAGAGGGCATAAAAAAAGGCCTCTTTGCAGAAGGCCTCTTTCTTAATATAATTTTAATGGTTAATTCAATTTACAGTAACGGTTACGTCATCATAAGCGGTAGCGTTCTTATTATCAGTTACTGTCATTCTGAAAACATAGGTTCCGGCAACAAGCGCTGTAGCATAAGATTGTCCAATACTTTTATACACCAGTGTGGTAGCGGGGCCGCTTACTTTAGTCCATTGGTAGGCATTTAACCAACCATCTGAATCTTTAGATAAGGTGCCATTTAATAATACCTGGTTGATACCTGATGCAAGACTTAATGTTTTGTCTGCTCCTGCATTGGCTACCGGCGCCACGTTACCTGGAGTAACGGGAGGCGTAACAGGAGGCGTAACGGGTGGAGTAACGGGAGGCGTAACTGGTGGAGTCACCGGTGGTGTAACTGGCGGAGTTACTGGAGGTGTAACAGGAGGAGGAGGAGCTGTTACTGTTCCGGTAGTTCTTCTATACTTAAGCATCCACTGGTAAATATTATAACCATCAACCACTGTAAGTGGATTAAAGGCTTTACCCCAGGTAGAATTATGGCTTAATCCTGTCCACACGGTCAGTTTCACATTAGCTGCATTTGATGCATTATCAGCAGTGACCCAGGAAATCCAGTCGCGTCCCCATTGTACAGGAACTACCTGATCATCCTGAGAATACACTCCCCAAGTCGGTAAATTTTTGCTGGCAAGACTTTGGGCCAGCGTTTTATTGGGAGCTGTTCCGCCGCAAACAGGAACGATAGCGGCAACATTCTGACCATATACTACTGAATAATCAAAGGTAGAACCGCCGCCCATGCTTAAGCCAGTAACATATATCCTGGTAGGATCAATACGGTATTTTTTAGAGGCATAATCAATTACTGATTGTATTTCAGCGGCTGATGGCCTTACTTTAAATTGAGGAGAAACATAAATATTAGAGAAATGAGCGCCATTAACGATAAATTCAGGAGGAAGAAGATTCCTCTTTGCCCAATAAGGCACACCGCAGCAATTCAGCCTGGTAACACCAGTTCCTAACTCTCCAATGCCATGAATAAAAATGACTAACGGATACTTTTTAGTAGTGAGGCTGTAACGGGCTGGAAGTGTTTCATAATATCCTGCACAGTTATCATTAACGTAAGTAGTAATAGGCGTATGAACAGGAAATGCTGTTTCAGGAACATCATCAGCTGCAGTATTTGCCACTGTAGCACCTTCTGAAGTAAATTCAGAAACAGGCTTAACTACATCTTTCTGACAAGAGTAAAAAAAGAATGACAGGCATAGGAATCCCATCAATAAACGAATAGGGGTTTTCATAGAGTAGACTTTATGTTTGATTAAATAAATTCAAGGCATGAATGCCAAAACAGCGCCAAAAGAGCTTATATCGGCATTACCTATATGTTAAAACAGAAATTGAATGAAATTTCCTATTCCGGTAAATATTTATGCAGTGAAAGAATAGTCGAAAACCCTTACTGCTGGCTCTTGCCGCCAATCTTTCAGAAATTTTTATAAAAATCTATATTGATTTTTTTAAGCGAAAAAGTACGGAAAATAAAATGAGCTGTTTACCTGGCTATTATTTCATTGTTTGCTTAATATCAATTAAATGTAAGCTTTACACTAAAATCGCATTAATAGTTATATATTACAATTATCGGAGATGTATATTATAGAATTAATCATAATTCCAGCTTTAGAAAGCATAAAACATACCCGCAACAACCATCCGAAAAGAAGAGAAACGATTTACCATTCGTTGCCTGTCTTTTCCATAAGCTCCTTCTATAAGATTGATATTTCTGTAAAGGTCTTCTCCAGAGTTTTGACCCCAAATACTCCAGGCCGCAGCAATTACCTTCTATTTATTCCGTCCTTGTTAAAGTAATCATCCTATTAAAAACCTAATAACTATGGAGAATAAAAATAAATCCGATCAGTTAATCAAAGCTACCAGGGAACTGGCTTTTCAGAATGAAGAGAAAGAAAAAAGAGCTGCAGAACTGATCATCGCCGATAAAGAACTGCTCTTCCAAACCCAGGAAAAAGGCAAAAGAGCCGCAGAGCTCGTTATAGCCGATAAAGAACTTGTTTTTCAGACCAATGAGAAAGGCAAAAGAGCGGCAGAACTCATCATCGCCAATAAAGAGCTGGCCTTCCAAAATGAAGAAAAGGAGAAAAGGGCCGCTGAACTGATCATCGCCAATAAAGAACTTCTATTTCAGAATAAAGAAAAAGAGAAGCGTGCGGCTGAACTCATCATCGCCAATAAAGAGCTGGCCTTCCAAAATGAAGAAAAGGAAAAAAGGGCCGCTGAACTGATCATCGCCAATAAAGAATTGTTGTTCCAGAATAAAGAAAAAGAGAAGCGTGCGGCAGAATTAATCATTGCCAATGAAGAACTCATTTTCCAGAATAAAGAAAAAGAAAAAAGAGCGGCTGAACTGATCATTGCCAATGAAGAACTGAAAAAAGCGGAATACCATATAGTAGAATTGAATATTGGCCTGGAAATGAAAATCGTTGAGCGCACCGCTCAGTTAGAAGCCGTAAATAAAGAGCTGGAATCATTTTCCTACTCTGTTTCCCACGATCTGCGTGCTCCGCTGAGGGCCATAAATGGATTTACACAGATTCTTGTGGAGGATCACCTTGAACAATTGGATGAAGACGCTAAAAGTGTATTGGATGAAATCATTGAGAATTCGCAAAGAATGGGCGAACTTATCGATAACCTGCTCGAATTTTCAAGGATAGGAAAACAGAATGTGTCTACCGTTAACGTTGGCATGAAGGAGCTCATCGAATCGGTAATAACAGAATTAAGACCTCAGTATCCCAACCGGAATATTAAAACAATCCTCAACAAGATAAAAAATATCAAGGGTGATAAAAACATGATCAAACAGGTATTTATTAACCTGATCGGTAATGCTTTTAAATACACCGGGAAGAAGGACGAAGCCATCATTGAAATCGGATCTTACCAGGAAAATAAAAACTGCATCTGTTATGTAAAAGATAACGGGGCAGGATTTGATATGCAATATTATGACAAGCTTTTCGGCGTATTTCAACGCTTGCATAGCAGCAATGAATTTGAAGGAACAGGCGTTGGACTTGCCACCATTCAAAGGATCATTACCAAACATGGAGGCAAAGTATGGGCCGAAGCAAAGGTGGACGAGGGCGCATGTTTTTATATTTCCTTTCCTAATTGCTAAACTGAACGCTGAAAAAATTAAAGGTTATGCTAACAACAAACATTGAAATATTACTGGTAGAAGATAATAAGTCAGATGCCAGACTGGCCATCAGGGCGCTAAAAAAGCATAACCTGGCTAATAACCTGATCCATCTCATTGATGGCGCCCAGGCGTTGGATTTCATCTTTGGAAAGGGTGAATACCTGGGCAGAAACATCGAGAATAAACCCAAAGTGATTTTCTTGGATATTAAAATGCCTAAAGTAAGCGGGCTGGAAGTTTTGAGAGTTATTAAAAACGACGATAGAACAAAACTTATTCCCGTGGTGATGATGACTTCCTCCAAAGAAGAAAAAGACATCCTGGAAAGCCATAAACTGGGCGTGAACAGCTATGTGGTCAAACCCGTAAGTTTCGACAATTTTTCTAAATCAATAGCTGAGCTTGGTTTCTACTGGCTGGTGGTAAATAATACGCCTCAATAAAAAAAGTACGCTCATTGCCCAATACGTGAAATGAGAAAACCAAAGCATGGATAAAAAGTTAAAGATATTACACCTCGAAGATTATGCCAGCGACGCCATGCTGGTGCGGAGAGCCTTACAAAAAGGAAATTTGGACTTTGAAAAACTCGTAGTAGATACAAAAGCCGGATTTGTTAAAGCTTTAAAAGATTTTTCACCCGATATTATTCTCTCCGACCATTCTCTCCCATCTTTTAATTCACATGATGCGCTAACTATTTTACAGGAAATGGGAATGAAAATTCCCTTTATCCTCATCACTGCTAATATTTCAGAGGAATTTGCCGTTGATGTTATAAAAAGGGGCGCCGACGACTATATCCTTAAAGACAGGCTTCAACGCCTGCCTAACGCGATTCATAATGCACTTGAGAAATTCCGGCTTGAAAAAGAAAGGCAGCATTTCCTGGACGATCTGATAAAAAAAGAAAAACATTATCGTGCGTTAATTGAAAACATCAACGACGCTATTATTCTTATTGATGAGAATAAAGAACTGGCTTATCAGAGTCCTTCCGCAAAACGGCTGACCGGTTATGGTTTTGATGAGATGAAAGATAAAAGCATATTTGATTTTCTGCATCCCGAAGACTTGCAGAAAGCTCAGTTGATCTTTGAAAAAGTAAGTGAACAATCCGGAGTGGCTTTTACCAGTCAGTACAGGGTGAGGCACAAGAATGGCCATTATCTATGGATGGAAGGAACAATTATTAATCTTTTACATGATGAAAGCGTAAAGTCATACATCATCAATTACAGGAATATCAGCGAAAGAAAAAATGCTGAAGAGCTGCTGGAGAGAAGCAACCAACTTGCACGTATAGGAAACTGGCAACTAGATCGGTTAAACCAGACAGTCTACTGGTCGCCCATCGCCAGGTCCATCCATGAAGTTAATAATGATTTTATACCTAATCCGGAAACAGCTCTCGCCTTCTTTAAAGAAGGACCGAACAGGGAATCTGTAAGGAACGCGTTTAGACTGGCCATAGAAAAAGGTATTTCATGGGATATAGAACAGGAAATAGTTACCGCTAAATCTAATGAACGATGGATAAGAATTATAGGTGAACCTGAATTCATCGATGGAAAATGCATAAAACTTTATGGAAGCATACAGGATATTGATCTAAACAAAAGAAATGAAATAAAATTCCAGAAAATCTATGAAGAAAAAAACAGCATCCTGGAGAGTATTGGCGACGCTTTTTTTGCATTAGACAAAAACTGGATAGTCACCTATTGGAATAAAGAAGCGGAGAGGCTGTTAGACAGGGGAAAAGAGGAAATAGTCGGCAATGATCTATGGTTCTCTTTTCCTGACAGAATCGATTCTGAGTCTTTCAGGAATTATCATATCGCCATGGAAAAGGGCCAGGCAGTACATTTTGAAGATTCTGTTCCTTCCGGCAAATGGTTCGAGATCAGCGCCTACCCTACCGGAAACGGACTATCCGTTTATTTCAAAGACATTACAAATCGAAGACAAGAGCAGATGCATTTACTTCAGTTAAATGAAGATCTGAAAAAATCTGCAAAAGACCTCGCTGTATCTAATTCCGAACTGGAACAGTTCGCCTATGTGGCCTCTCACGACTTACAGGAACCGCTAAGAATGGTAACCAGCTTTCTTAGCCAGATTGAAAAAAAATACACTCCCCAACTCGATGATAAAGGAAGAGAATATATTCATTTTGCCGTTGATGGCGCCAAAAGAATGCGGCAGATCATTCTGGACCTGCTTGAATTTTCAAGGGTAGGAAGACTGGAAGACAAATTAGAACTGGTTGAAACAAACACATTGATCAGCGATATCATGTCGCTTCACCAAAAGAAGATAGAAGAAACCGGCTCTATTATCACATTCGATCATTTGCCTGCTGTTCAAACGCATAAAACGCCATTTCGCCAGGTTCTTCAAAACCTAATCAGCAACGCTTTAAAATACCAGGAAAAAGGAAGGCCTTCCATTATTGAAATAAGCTACCAGGAAAATGACGGGTACTGGCAGTTTTCCGTAAAAGACAATGGCATCAGCATAGAAGAAGAATATTTTGAAAAAATATTTGTCATCTTTCAAAGATTACATAACAAGGACGAGTATTCAGGAACAGGCATGGGATTGGCCATTTGTAAAAAAATAGTGGAGAACCTGGGCGGAAAGATTTGGGTTAATTCAGTTCCGAATCAAGGAAGTACATTTTTTTTCACCATTCCTAAAAACCATGATGCGCTAAATAAGAGCTTATTGAAATGAAAATAATCTGAAAAATATAAGTAATGGAACCCATTCACGTTTTATTGGTAGAAGATAATGAAGGAGATATTCTACTGACCAAAGAAGCATTTGAACAATCAAAAATACTCATTAATCTTAGCGTAGTCAAAGATGGTAAGGAAGCAGTAGACTTCGTATTGAGAGAAGGAAAATATATCAACGTTCAGCTCCCAGACCTCCTGTTGCTGGACATCAACCTTCCTAAGAAGAACGGAATTGAAGTATTGAAATTCATTAAAGGCAATGAAAGTATAAAACAAATTCCGGTAATCATGCTTACTACTTCCTCTTTCGAAAATGACATTGTTCTTTCTTATAAAAATTATGCAAGTTGTTATATTACAAAACCAGTTGATACAGATAATTTCTTAACCATCATTTCTAAAATAGAGGATTTCTGGATCTCTATAGTAAAACTTCCCGCCAAAAAAACTCCCTGATGCCAAAAGACCAACACGATTTCAATATTTTAGTGATTGAAGATAATCCCGGCGATTATACATTGATCACTGATTATTTACTGGAACAGATATCCAGGCCAATTATTGTTCATGCCGAAAATTTTAGCCAGTCTCAATCCATACTGCAAACCAATAAAAATAATTTCAATGTTATTTTGCTGGACCTCAGTTTGCCAGACAAAAGCGGCAAAAACCTGGTAGCGGAAATTCTTCCGATCGCTTTTGATTGCCCGGTAATCGTACTAACGGGGTTTTCAGACGTGGAATTCAGTATTCATTCCATTTCACAGGGTATCTCGGACTATTTGCTCAAAGATGATCTAAACGCCAGTTCGTTATACAAGAGTATTATTTATTGCATGGAGAGAAAAAGGCAAATGCTGGAACTCAAAGCGTCAGAAAAACGATACAGCAACCTATTTCATCTCAGCCCACAGCCTATGTGGCTGTATGATCCCGAAACATACAGGTTCATGCAGGTTAATAAAGCGGCTATGGAACTGTATGAATATACCGAGGAAGAATTTCTAAATATGACGATCATGGATCTCCTGGCTGAAGAACAGGATCAGAAAGAAAACGAATTAGTCAACAAGGGAACTTCCAGGAAAGGAAACATATTTAAAGGAACATTCAGGCATACAAAAAAATCAGGAGATTTAATTGATATCGAAATCTATAGCACACCCATTATGCTATACGAGAAACTATTTAAAACAGTTATCGCTATTGACGTAACGGAAAAAATTCTTTTTGAGTATAAATTAACCAGGGCTATTATAAAAACCCAGGAAGATGAGCGATACGAGATAGGAAGCGAGCTGCATGACAATGTATGCCAGATACTCGCCACCAGCCAGTTGAGTCTTGGTATGCTCAAAGAAACCCTTGACCCATCGGTTGAACGATGGTATAATCAGTGCGACAAATCGCTTGTGCTAGCCGCTAATGAAATACGGAACCTTTCTCATAGATTAGCGCCTGCTTTTTTTGACAATGCCAGTCTTGAAGATACGTTCAGGTTACTTTTCAATGATTTTAACGTCGAAAAGAAGTATACAGTCACTATAGATTTTAATAAGAAACTGAAGAAGTATGTCCTGAACCGCGACATTCAGTTAAACGCATACCGGATTATGCAGGAGCAATTACGCAATATTCAAAAATATGCGCAGGCTTCTAATATTAGATTTACTATGCTAATACTGCATAATAAACTTAAAATGGAGCTCTTCGATGATGGCATTGGATTTGATGTTAAGGCTGTGAAAGGTGGAATCGGGCTGGCCAACATGAAAAGAAGAGCGGAATTATTTCATGGCAAATTCGGCATCGCATCATCGCCCGGTAATGGATGCGCCATCACTGTTGAAATTCCTCTGAAAGAAATGAAAGCCAAAATACCAAACAGCAAACCTTTAAAGACGATACGGCAACCCAGGAAAAAGCCAATTTCATAAGGGCGCGACTCATTCAGCGTTTCTTCTTTTCGTCCATTTAATCCCCTCAAACCATATTACGGAAAGAAATCCTATTGTGCTACAGATCAGCAATTGAGCAGGCGACAGTCTTTCAAATCCGAAGAATTGCGTTAAAGGTTTTACCAGTAACAGCAGCGCAGTGATCGCAATGGTTATGCTAATGATCCATAAAACCAGGTTATTTTTATATTTCAACGTGGCGGCAAGAGAGTAATAAAAAGAGCGGTTTACCAGCGTAAGAAAAACATTCGCAACGATCAGCGTGGTAAAAACCATAGTTCTGGTAAACGTTTCCGCCAGGTTCTGGTGAATAGCATACTGATAGGCCGATAATGTTCCTGCAGTGATCATCAATCCCTGAATAATACTGGTGGTCAGTTCGGGCCAATTGAAAAATGTATCCGTAGCAGGCCTTGGCTTACGGATCATGGTATTTTTCTCCATAGGTTCATTTTCATAAATAATAGAACAGGTAGGCCCCATAATTAATTCTAAAAAAATAATATGCACCGGAGAAAATATATTCGGGTAGATCCATCCTAAAGCAAGGGGAAGAAATACAGTAAGAATAATGGGAATATGAATAGAGATGATATAACGGATAGCTTTTTTAAGATTGGCATATATTTTTCTGCCCATTGCCACGGCATCCAGCATTTTCGAGAGATCGTCTTCCAGTAAGATCAGCGAGGCAGCCTGTTTGGCAATCTCTGTTCCCTTTTTACCCATAGCAATACCGATATGCGCCGCTTTCAAAGCCGGCCCGTCATTCACGCCGTCGCCTGTCATCGCCACCACTTCATTTTTTGCCTTAAGGGCATTAATGATCTTTAATTTGGCTTCGGGAAACATGCGGGTAAAAAGAAAGGTATCCATAACCCTTTCCTGCAATTCAGCGTCATTCAATTTCATCAGTTCATCGCCGGTTATACTTTTCTCGAAACCGCGGAACCCAACCTGCCTGGCGATAGCGGCAGTAGTTGCTGAATTATCTCCTGTAACTATTTTTACCTGCATTCCAGCCGCATAAAAACCCTCCAGTACCGACTGAATATTTTTCTTTGGCGGATCATAAAAAGCCACAAGTCCTTTAAAT
>JBDTVL010000042.1:0-9857 GCA_040007215.1 Flavitalea sp. | reverse complement strand
ACTACTGAGGAAATTTCAAAAGAGGTTTTTTTAAGTCCCCGTACCGTTGAAACGATCAGACAGAATATGAAGACTAAGGTGGGCGCCAAAACAATTGCCGGTCTGATTATGTATGGTATGAGAAACAAGCTGATCGATTAAAACGTTTGAATACCATGTTTTATAGAATACATGGCTAGTCCTACTCTGCTTTTTACATCAAGTTTTCCAAAAAGGTTATCCCTTAAATTATCTATAGCCCTGGGATTTAGATGCATTTGAGCGGCAATTTCTTTATAGGTCAGTTCTGTACAGGCTAAACGGAGAAACCTTATTTCCATTTCATTAAGCATGGTTCTCAGGAGCGAAGAGCTTTCATGGCTTTTACGAAAAAGATTAACCAGCTTGCCAGTTGTGTTGTTGGTATAGTAATACCCAAATTGCCGTACTGCATTTATTGCAAACTTCAACTCTGAAGGATGGATGTCTTTTTTTAGAAAACCTTTTACGCCTACCTGTAATAATCTGATCATGGTCAGTTCCGTATCGTACATCGTCAGCATTAGCACGTGAATATTCGGGAAATTGGCTTGAATCCATTTTGCAGTTTCATACCCATCCAGTAATGGCATGTTGAGGTCCAATAAAATAATGTCAGGTATCTGGCCTCCCTGTATTGTTTTTATCAATTCTTCTCCATTACTAGCTTCTATAATGATTTTACAATGTTCGAAACTTTCTATCAGATTGGCCAAAGCATTTCTTAATAGAACGTGATCATCGGCAAGAGCAATTTTGGTTGGTGTCATATTTGTAATAGCGTTAGATTAATATGGTATTGAGATTTTTACAATTGTTCCTTTATTGATTGCACTATCAATAAAGCATTCACTATTTAGCATTTTTGCTCTTTGCCTAATATTGTTTAATCCTGCAGTAATTCTCAAAGGGATTTCCTCTTGAAATTTTATAGTTGAGAAACCTATTCCATTGTCTTCAATGAGTAGTTCCATTCTATCGATATTGTATTTAATAAAGAGAGTTATTTTTTCTGCTTTAGAGTGTTTAATTATGTTATTAATGGCTTCTTGAATAATTCTAAATAGAATTAATTCTTTTTCACTTGACATAAATACTGGAGATCCCGTAATGTCATATTTGATTTCATATAAATCGGTTTTCATTAGCATGTCTAATTCATTTTCAATGGCATTTAGTAATCCATGGTTTTTTATAATGTCAGCATTTAGGCTTTTCGAAATATTATTCAGATCATATATTGCTTCTCCTATTAGAGTGATTGCAACATTGATTTTCTTATTAAAATTTAAGTCGTCTTTTAAATTTATATTATTTAAATGTAATTTGGCTAGCGTTAATGAAAGTGAAATGTTGTCATGAATATCTCTGGATACATCAGTAAATGTTTGCTCCTGTATTTCTAATTGAGACCTGAGAATGTTTTTTTCATGTTCTATTTTTATTTTCTCTAAGTTATTTTGAAATAGAAAATGTTTTTTTTGATACAAATACAAAATTGTAATAATGAAGCTTGCTAGAAGCAGCATTAAAGAAGTTGTAACAGTTACAAATAGGATTAGATTGGTTGTTTGATCTTGCATTTTAGTGCGTTGATGAAGAATGTGAAAAGCAATATGTATCCAATGAATGTCATTGAATAAATTGGTTTATATAGGTATTTAAAATTCCATAAAATATTGTTTCTTTGAAGAAAAAATGGCATTAGGAAGGTAAATAGAAAAAGCATTCCAGTGATTGTCCAAAATGCTGGGCTTTCGAAAATTTTATTTGCAGACGGCATTTTGAAGAGTTCATAGTAATAAAAAAGACAAGAAATAATTACCAGATAAGATTCAATTACGGTTAGAGTCGCTGGACCTTCGTTAAAGGTGTTTGATGAAGTCCAGATGTAAAAGATTAAAGTAGTAAAAGTCACTAATATTATTCTCAGTAATTTTCTAATGGCGACAGTCTTAATTGCGTTTATTAGAAAAACATAAAAAATTATAAATTCAGCTACCATGAATATATTTATTGTGTTCTCTAGAAAGGTTTCGCTTTCGATAGTGTATTCCTCAATCACATTCACATAAACTCCCATAAGGCACTGAGTAAGCGCCAGGATCGAGTATAATAATAAACTCCTCAACCCCCTTATCTTTTTATAATTGATAATACATGCTATTACAAAAAATGTGTTTAGCATAATTTGTATAGGAATGGTAAAGTAAAATTTGGAAAAGTATTCTATCATCGATTTAAGCTTTGTCTTTATAAACTTATAGCAAGATAAATTCACGTCTCCTTTTACAAGTAGCGTAATTGCGGTATTAATGAAAGAAAAAAACGGTTGGATATTGATGGATTTCTTACTGTATTATAAATCAACTTCAATATTCTTACAAAAGTTGTGGTAAGAGCCAAATTTTGAATCGTTGTAATGACTGTTTCTGATGGGTGACCGGAAAAAAATCTTAGTGGAGTGAGGTATTATGAATCTACGTATTTTTTTTGATATGATCTTTG
Source organism: Flavitalea sp. (assembly GCA_040007215.1). Classification (GTDB taxonomy): domain Bacteria; phylum Bacteroidota; class Bacteroidia; order Chitinophagales; family Chitinophagaceae; genus Flavitalea. The sequence continues at coordinate 7,331 of JBDTVL010000042.1, read as the reverse complement.
AATGCTTTTCGAAATTGCAGAAAAGTCGTTCTTTTCTAAAGCCAATATCCCATTACATTTTATTCCTTGCCCACATTGGTTTTTGTTTCATAATTTCTTTGGTAACAGGACAGCTATCCCCATGAGCCCCGGGCAGATAACCTATACTCATCAGGAACTCGTTGACGATCTCCCCGCCAGTAAAACGGAAGGTGTTCTTGAACAGCTTTACCCATTCCTCTTTTGTTTTCGGATGATGATGTTCCAGCCATTTTTCAAAGGAGCCGAACTCTTTTTGCAGCGCAACAATAGCTTTGGCATTTTCTATGGCGGCATTCACTTTGAGCCTGTTGCGAATGATCCCTGCATCGGCTAAAAGCCGCTCACGGTCTTTTTCTTTGTAGGCCGCAACTTTGCTGATATGGAAATGGCTGTATGCCTTTCTGAACGACTTTTCCTTTTTTAAAATGGTCTCCCAGCTCAGGCCCGCCTGGTTGATTTCCATAATCAGTCGTCCAAACAGTTCGTTGTCGTCGTGTATGGGGAAACCATAGTGATGATCGTGGTAATTTTTGTGCAACGCTTTTCTCTCTTCTGGTTGCATATTTTCTATAGCTATACAATAACTCATGGTTCAAATGTACGTTTGCCAGGCACAGGTATCACTGACTTTTCACGCCTTTATTATTTAAGGAATCTATCGGTTTGCTTCCGAATCGTTATCAGTCAAAACAGTTCAACCAACTCCCGAAGTTTCGGAACCTCCGGGGTTATTTACCGGGAATATCCATTATAACTATTTTTTTAAACGCCTGAACTTTCTTTACTCATTAGCGTTAAACTATTACTCCGCCATACTTTTGCGATTTTAGCTGATTATTGAGCGCGGAAGATTATTAAAGGGTTATTTATAATCCTGTAGAAAGGCAGCTATGTTTTGAAAGTTTAAAATTATGTTATGACTGATAGTCTTGATTATTTAAAAACAAACCTCTGCAACTTTCAGGTCCTTTTTGACGCTGCCATTACCAATGGGTCTGATTTTGAGCAAATAAAAAAATTATACCTTGAAATCAAAGTTTTAAAGAAAGCGATTGCTGAAAAAGAAGGACAGTTAAAGGATGCTTCGCCGGTGGAAAGGTTAATGTAGTATAATGATATTCTAAATTAAGGACACTAAAATTCCTGTAGCTTCCAAATAGAATAAATTACTCCTTTCATTATTGTTAAGCTACCCTTTACCTGCTGATCTGCCTGGCAGGTGCAGCGCCAGGTAGTGATCCATCAAATCAGACTGCGTATTTTTTCTAATTTAAATTAGGTGATAGCTCTCATTATTACAGCAAAAAGCGCCGCCATGCTTGAAAGAAAAAGTTATATTCGTACGTGGTCAATTTGCATGATGATACCCATCCTAGAAAACTCGTCCCGGCTTTTTTACAAGGCGGAGGTGAGATGGGCAGATTAATCAGAGCCTTCGATTGGGAGTCTACGCCTATGGGTCATCCTGCTCAATGGCCTCAGAGTTTACGTACCATCATCAGCGCTATTCTGCACTCTAAATTTCCCATGTTCCTTTGGTGGGGTAAGGACCTCATACAATTTTACAACGATGCTTACCGTCCCAGCCTCGGCAATCAGGGCAAGCATCCTGGTGCGCTGGGTCAAAAGGGCCATGATTGCTGGCCGGAAATATGGCCAACTATCGGCCCTATGATCGAAGGTATTTTTGCAGGAGGCGAAGCCACCTGGAGCGAGGATCAACTGGTGCCCATATTCCGTAATGGTTGTTTAGAAAATGTTTATTGGACCTTTGGCTATAGCCCTGTTCATGGTGAGGCAGGTACAGTGGAAGGAACGCTGGTTGTGTGTACAGAAACTACGGGTAAGGTAGAATCTTTGAGGAAACTGGAGGCCAGCGAAAGAAACCTGAGGCAACTGATCCTGCACGCTCCGGTGGGCATGTGCATTCTAAAAGGACCGAACTTTATATTGGAAATTTCGAATGACAGGATGTTTGAAATTTGGGGAAAGAAGGAAGGAATGCTGGGCGAACCACTCTTTGACACCCTTCCTGAAGCCAGGGGCCAGGGATTTGAGGCGCTGTTGCTGAAAGTGTTTACAACAGGAAAAACGTATACTGCTTTTGGTCAGCCAACTATTCTTCCCCGCAAAGGAATTTTAGAAACGGTGTACCTGAATTTTGTATACGAAGCATACAGAGAGACCGATGGACAAATTTCCGGGGTGATTGCAGTAGCGATAGACGTTACTGAGCAGGCCCTGGCCACTCTACGTATTGCGGAAAGCGAAGCCCGCTTGCAGGTGCGTATACAGGACAGAACTGCTGAACTGCTGAAAAAGAACCGGGAACTTGAGCGCTCAAATGCCCAACTGGAAGAATTCGCTCATGCCGCTTCTCATGACCTGAAAGAGCCTATCCGGAAAATGCAGTTTTTTATCGACCTGTTGCAGGTGCAGTTGGGAGAAACCATCACCTCGCAACACCGGGACACTTTCCAGCGCATCCAGAAATCCGGCCAGCGTATGACTACCCTGGTCAATGACCTGCTGCTCTATTCCCATGTAAGCGAACAACCCATTCAGTCCGAAACCATAGATCTTAATGATAAGCTGGTAAGAGTGCTGGAAGACCTGGAACTGGACATTGCCGAACGACAAGCGATTATTTCCGTAGGGCCTTTACCGGTCATCCAGGGGTATCGCCGGCAGTTGCAGCAGTTGTTCCAGAACCTGATCAGCAATGCACTTAAATACAGCGATCCGAATCGCATTCCCACCATTAGTATCACCAGCAGGATAGTCGCCGCAGCGGATCACCAGATTGTTCTTCCCCGAGATGCTATTTCCCTGAATTGCCACCTGATCGAAATCACAGATAATGGGATCGGATTTGAACAACATCATGCCCAGCGTATCTTCCAGATCTTCCAGCGCCTGCACAGCGCAAGCGATTACCCGGGAACGGGGCTGGGATTGTCTATCGCCCGTAAAGTGGTGGAGAACCATTATGGTCATATTCGTGCCCTCAGCGAACCTGGTGTGGGAACTACTTTCCAGATATTTTTTCCGGAGCTTATGAAACCTGCGCCCTTATAAGCTTACAATGGCAATTACGCCTATGCCTGTCCTGGATGGAAATATATGAGAAGCTCCGGGCTGATAAGATTACCTTGCTCCGAACGTCACTAATAATTAAGTATGAAGCAAACCGGACCAATAATTCTTATCGAGGACGATGAGGACGATCAAATGGTTCTGCGTGATATTTTTAAAGAACTGCAACTCGTCAATGAACTCATCGTTTGTGCCAGCGGCATCCAGGCGCTGGAATACCTGAGGGATCCTTCCGTAGAACCATTTTTGGTGCTTTCCGATCTCAATATGCCTGTAATGAATGGACTACAGGTTCTGGATATCATTCGCCAGGACGATGCATTAAGCGCCAAGTGTTTTCCTTATATTTTTATGTCCACAGCCGCTTCGAAGCCTACCGTTACGCAGGCATTTTCTTTAGGCGGCCAGGGATTTTTCACCAAACCCGCCAGTGTAAAGGTGTTTGAGGAAACTATCCACTGCATTGTTCAATACTGGCAGAAAAGTAACAGGCCCCATTAACCTTTCTAGCCACCTCAACTATACTATTCGGTTTATTAATCAAACGATCAATAAGTAAATTATTGACCTGAAATGCGTTCCTTTTTGTGGAGCTATAAGGCAGCTGCTGACACTCCGTGTATAAAATTTCCCAATAATTAGACAGGAAAGCTTCATTAGGAATGGCATCATTTTGTTAATGATTAGGAAAACATTTATTATGCAAACAACTAAAAAAGTATCAAAAAAAGCCACTGCTGAACCAGTATCAGATTCCAGGCTAACTGAATTTCTCCATGATGAGATAAAAGATATCTACTGGGCAGAAAAACATATTGTAGCCGCATTACCAAAAATGAAAAAAGCAGCTACCTCCCAGGAGTTAAAGGATGCCTTTGAAGAACACCTGGCAGTAACTAAAACCCATGTTGAACGACTGGAAAAGGTATTCGAACTGATGGGCGCTAAACCTCAGGCGAAGAAATGTGAAGCTATGGAAGGGATTTTAAAAGAAGGTACCAGTATAATAGAAGATACAGAAGCTGGCACCGCTACAAGAGATGTAGGTTTGATACTTGCGGCTCAAAAAGTAGAACATTATGAAATATCCACGTATGGGGGTCTTCGCCAGGTAGCTTCAACGCTGGGCCTGGATGAAGTGGCGGCGCTGCTTGAAGAAACGCTGAAGGAAGAAAAGGAAGCAGATGTTTCGCTTACCGAAATTGCAGAGGAACATGTCAATTATGAAGCTTCGGAAGAAAAAGAATAGGTCTTTAAAGTTGCATGTACAGAAAAGCGGCCATTTTGCCGCTTTTCTTATTTTTATCTCGTCGTCCTTTCCTTGATTTAATAGAGGTGCAGGATTTTCACATACCATCTAAAAACATTCAACAGAAAGCCTGCGTTTCATCCCCCTCACAAGGGCGAAAAGCAGGCTTTTTTTATATTCAAAGGGATGCTCTGCGTTAAATACATCAGCTACGCCGGTGAAAATAAGATGAGCCCGAAAAAGGGCTCATCAATAATCTAAAGGTTAAAAAAGGTGCGATGGTTCTTGAAAGGATGAATTAAAAGGAAAAAAAAGTTGACTGACATTGGACTTTAGCCCGGAGATTCATAGGAAATTTGGAACTTTTTTACTGGACGGTAGTTTAGGACATTGGATTGAGGTGGCTAAATTCTTCTATCAATCAACTTCTTTAACAAATGTACCTGTGGATAACTATGTTAACAATAGCATAAGTCCCCAATTTGCTTAATTCGGCTTTTACTCATTCCTTGGTATATATCCTAAAATAGTATCGTATAGTTACGTGTACTATTTGTTATCTTCATAAAAGTAAATAGTATAATTTCGTAAGCAGCCTATAGTATTTGTCAGGAAAAATTACCATCTTGCGGGGTTGATATACCCTAATGAAACCTAAAATGCAACCGTATGAGACCAACCGAGCCAGGTTCCCTTATTAAAGTGGCTATTGCAGATGACCATGCGCTTTTCCGCGCTGGAGTGAAAACAGCTCTTTCCTCTAAGAAAGATATTGACCTTATTGCAGAAGCCGATAATGGTATGCAACTGCTCAATCTGCTCAAACATATTGAGCCGGATGTAATCCTGCTGGATATCCAGATGCCAATCATGGATGGCATTCAAACCCTTCCCGAAATCAGGAAGATATGTCCGAATGCTAAAGTGATCATTCTTTCCATGCATAATGATCATTCCATGATCTCCAAGCTGATGGAAATAGGCGCGAACAGTTATCTGACCAAAAATTCCGACTCAGAAACGATCTACCAGGCTATTAAAACCTGTTACGAAAACGAATTCTTCTTTAACGAACTCACCAATAAAGCCCTGCTGACTGGTCTTCGCACAAAAAGATCAGATGTTTTCGGCAGCCAGGAAGCAGATCTGTCCGACAAAGAGCTTCGTGTGCTTAAACTGATGTGCGAAGAAAAGACCACCAAGGAAATCGCCGATATAGTGGAAATAAGCCCCCGTACAGTAGAAGCCATCCGGGATAAGCTCAAAACCAAAACCGGCGCTAAATCCATGGCAGGCCTTGTGATGTATGCCGTTAAGAACGGTATCATGGATGAAGCGAAATAATTTGCCCGAAATGCTAACACAGCTACCTTTGCAGTGCAAATTATTTTTCATTTCAAAAAAGTTTCCATGAAAGTAACGGTAGTTGGAGCAGGAGCCGTAGGAGCCACCTGCGCAGATAATATCGCCCGTAAAGAATTAGCCGAAGAACTTGTTTTGTTAGATATAAAGGAAGGAATTGCCGAAGGCAAGGCGCAGGATATGATGCAAACCGCCGCCCTGCTGGGCTTCGATACCCGTATCATCGGATCTACCAACGACTATTCCAAAACCGCCAAGAGCGATGTTGTAGTGATCACCTCCGGTTTACCCCGTAAACCCGGAATGACCAGGGAAGAACTGATCGGCGTAAATGCCGGTATCGTTAAAGGCGTTACGGAAAACATTCTTAAATATTCTCCTGATGCGATCATTATCGTGATCAGCAATCCTATGGATACCATGACCTACCTGGCGCTTACCGCCACAGGTTTGCCTAAGAACAGGATCATCGGTATGGGGGGAGCTTTGGATAGCGCCCGTTTCAAATACCAGCTCAGCCAGACACTTAACTGTAGCCCTGCCGACCTTAACGCTATCGTGATCGGCGGTCATGGCGATACGACCATGATACCCCTGATCCGCCTGGCTACCTGGAACAGCGTTCCCGTTACCCAATTGCTCAGCGAAAATGAACAGAATAAGATCGTTGCCGATACCATGGTGGGCGGCGCTACCCTTACCAAACTGATAGGCACATCGGCCTGGTACGCGCCAGGCGCTGCAGGAGCCGCAATGGTAGAAGCTATTGTTCGCGACGAAAAGAAATTAATTAGCTGCTCCGTTTCCCTGGAAGGAGAATACGGTCAGAAAGATATCTGTATCGGCGTTCCTGTAGTGATCGGAAAAAGTGGCTGGGAGAAAATTATCGAATTCAACCTCAATGCCGACGAAAAAGCTTTATTCAGCAAAAGCGCGGATGCCGTCAGAAACATGAACGATGTGTTGAAAACATTATAATAATAGTTTAAAGAATAATTACAGCCCCTGAGTTGCAAAACTGGAGGGGCTTTTTTTATGCCGTCTATCGCCCAAGCCGTAGCATGGCCCGCTCAATGATATGGTCAATATCCATTTTCTCCATACAGTTAAAATGACCCAGGGGGCATTTCCTGTTTCCATATTTGCTGCAGGGCTGGCACCTGAGGCCGGGAACCAGCAGGTTTTCGTAGGGCAGATTTTCCTTGGTAGACAGGAAAATGCTGCCGTACCAGGGCTCTACATCCAGTTTGGGAGAAGTGCTTCCCCATAAGGCCAGTACTGGTTTATTAAAGGCGCAGGCGATATATTGAAGTCCTGTATCGTGCGAGATCACCAGCCTGGAACGGCGTACCAGGTCGGCCGATTCATGGAGATTGAATTTTCCGCAGGCATTATAGATCTTTCCCGGATCGGCGGCGGCTACCTGCTCGCCATGCTCACGATCTTCTTTTCCCCCTAATAAAATGATGGGGTGGCTGAATCTTTCGCAAAGGGTTTTTAATTTGTGGATGGGCATTTTTTTTGTCCGGTACGAAGCCCCGATCACCAGGGCAATATAACCAGCAAGGTGTGATGCGGGAATATCGCTTTCTTTCACCTTATC
>JBDTVL010000041.1:0-9910 GCA_040007215.1 Flavitalea sp. | reverse complement strand
GTTCTGGTTTGAAGCCCAGTCGTTGCAGGCATTCTTCGCCCAATGAATAAACGTTAAATACAAATCCTATTTCGAAAGCAGATAAAACGGCTGTGTCGAGTTTTTTGATCTCTTCCGCTATAAATCCTTTTTCACTTAATGTTTGATGGTTAATGAATGGCGCGCCGGCAAACGTTCCTGCGCCCACGGCATATTTGATGATCGAGTCAATTTCTTTTTCGCTGTACTTCAGGTTTCTCAGCGCAGCGGGAACCGACTGGTTAATGATCTTAAAATAACCGCCGCCGCTAAGCTTCTTGAATTTCACCAGTGCGAAGTCGGGTTCAACGCCGGTGGTATCGCAATCCATCACCAGCCCTATTGTTCCTGTTGGGGCAATAACGGTGGTCTGCGCATTCCGGTAGCCATATTTCTCGCCGAGCTGCACCGCTTCATCCCAGGCTTTGGTAGCGGCGGTGAGCAGGTAGTCGCGGCAGTATTTCGCTTTTATCCCTACCGGCTTAACCTGCAGGTTTTCGTATTCGTCGGCATCGTAAGCGGCGAGGCGATGATTGCGCATTACCCTCATCATTTCTTTCCGGTTCTCTTCAAATCGTGGGAAAGCGCCCAGGACGGCAGCCATTTCTGCCGAGGTTCTGTAGGCGACGCCTGTCATGATAGCGGTTATGGCGCCGGCTATTCCGCGCGCTTCCTCGCTATCGTAAGGAATACCCATCACCATCAGCATGGAGCCGAGGTTCGCATAACCAAGGCCCAGCGTACGGTAATCATAAGACAACTGCGCTACTTCTTTAGATGGGAACTGCGCCATCAGCACAGAAACTTCGAGAACTGTTGTCCATAACCTTGACGTATACTCGAAGCCTTCCACGTCGAAATGGCTTGTTGATTCATCGAAGAATCTCCGGAGATTTACCGATGCCAGGTTACATGCGGTGTTATCGAGGAACATGTATTCACTGCAAGGATTGGAGGCACGGATACGTCCGCCATTAGGGCAGGTGTGCCATTCATTGATTGTAGTATCGTATTGGGTACCCGGGTCTGCGCAACGCCATGCTGCATAAGCGATCTGGTTCCAAACTTCTTTGGCTGGAAAGCGTTTCATCACTCTCCCGTCGGATCTTGCCTTTAATTCCCAGTCTTCATTATTCTGAAGTTTTTCAAAGAATTCATTCGGTATGCGAACAGAGTTATTGGAATTTTGTCCTGATACGGTTTTATAAGCCTCTCCTTCATAATCGCTGGGATATCCTGCGGTGATCAATGCGCCTACTTTCTTTTCTTCTTCCATTTTCCAGTTGATGAAGCTCATCACTTCGGGATGGTCGAGATCCAGACAAACCATTTTAGCTGCTCGCCTGGTGGTGCCGCCGCTTTTGATAGCGCCTGCGGCACGATCGCCGATCTTCAGAAAGCTCATCAGTCCGCTGGAAGTGCCGCCTCCGCTGAGCTTTTCTCCATCGCCGCGTATATTGGAAAAGTTAGTGCCAACGCCTGAACCATATTTAAATATTCTGGCTTCGCGAACCCATAGATCCATGATACCGCCTTCATTCACCAGGTCATCTTCCACGCTGAGAATAAAGCAGGCATGAGGCTGTGGACGTTCGTATGCAGAGGTCGATTTTTTTAACTGGCTGTCAACAGGATCAACATAATAATGTCCCTGCGGTTTTCCCTTAATGCCATAACTTTCATATAAGCCTGTATTAAACCATTGCGGGCTGTTTGGAACGCAGGCCTGGTTAAGAATGCTGTATACCAGTTCATCATAAAAAACGGATGCATCGGCAGGAGATGCGAAGTAGTTATATTTTTCTGCCCACACTTTCCAGCAATTGGCCATACGATGAGCCACCTGTTTTACCGAAGATTCTCTTCCGAGACTTCCGTCGGGTTGCGGAACGCCGGCCTTACGAAAATATTTCTGTGCGAGGATATCGGTGGCGATCTGGCTCCACTGACTGGGCACTTCAACATTATTCATTTCAAAAACCACTTCGCCGGTGGGATTGCGGATCACCGAAGTACGGTAGTCATAATCGAACTGATCAAAAACATTAACGCCCTCTTTGGAAAATCGACGTGAAAAATGTAAACCTTTTGATGAGTGATTAACGCTTTCCATAGATTAGAGATATTTAGTAAAAAAGATATTGTGTGGCGCCTCAATTATTAAAACAGTGGATAACGAAAATATCTTTGTGCAGTCAATTTTCCCGTTGAAAGTATTAACAGCATGTGGATAAAGACGGTGGGAAAAAATCTTTTGCAGAGCAGCATTGGTTTAGCCGTTTATAGCGTTGGTAATAACACTTAGATGAGAAAAAAATATTTGGATAAGTTAGCAATTACCGATATATCTTAATATCACAGTATTTCTGTGCAAACCCGAAAAGTTTTTGCATTTTTGCATAGATCAATAGCCAATGCATGACCGATAGCGTATACCAGTCGTTAGTCCTTAGAAAGTCGAAAGGCCAGAAATCATTTGCCGTACTCATTGACCCAGATAAGGTTTCTTTATCTGGCGTTGAACGGCTTACTGCAATGGCTATTGATGCAGGCGTTGATTACCTTTTAGTGGGCGGAAGCCTGGTGATCAGTAACCAGCTCGACAAGGTGATCCAGCAGATCAGGAAGCATTCTGATCTGCCTGTGATCCTTTTCCCGGGAAGCCCTTCACAGATATCCCGTTTTGCAGATGCTTTATTATATCTTTCTCTTATATCCGGAAGAAATCCGGAGCTGCTGATCGGGCAGCATGTCATCTCTGCTCCTTTTGTTAAACAAAGCGGGCTGGAAATCCTCTCCACAGGATATATGGTCATCGACGGAGGCGCGCCTACCACCGTGTCATATATCAGCAATGCCTTACCCATTCCTGCAGATAAAAACGAGATTGCCATGTGTACCGCCATGGCGGGAGAAATGCTGGGCATGAAACTGATCTATATGGATGCCGGCAGTGGGGCCAAACGTCCGGTTTCTGAAGAGATGATCGAAGCGGTGGCCACCCAGATTACTGTTCCGCTGATCACCGGCGGAGGCATTTCTGATCCTGAAAAAGCCTACCGGAATTGTAAAGCGGGCGCTGACGTTATCGTTGTAGGCAATGCCATTGAAAAAGAGCCTTCCCTGATCAGGGAAATGAGCGCCGCCATTCATAGCGTTCCTGCCCGTCATATCTAGCTACCCCACCCGCTTTTTACCGTCCACCTCCTTAGTTAACAATAATTTATGCCCTTCTCCCGTTAATTAGCTGAAATAAAACACGCATCATCTGAAAAAAATAGTTTCTTTGTATAGTCAAAAAAATTATTCAAAGCACACTCTATTCGTGAAATGCAAAAAAAACCTGCCAATATAATCGCTGCAGTGGCCAACATGGTCGCTTCTCTGCGTGGGTTTTTCCCTGTACAGCCATGTGCAGTTTTTTTTCTTCGTCCAGTCCCCGTCAGGGTACGACGTTGATACTATTCCCACCATACATGGCTATCCCGGTTAATGGATATTTTAGTCTTCCCGATAACCGCTCATAGCTCATCACTGACCATTGCTCATCATTTCACCAGAAAGATCATGAAACAGGAAAAGGAATTTCAATTACTTATAGCCGACCAGTCGCACGAAAGCTTTGCAGAGATCATCTGTGAAGAAATGGCTTCTTCGGCAAAAGCCAGGGGAACAGGCATCGCTAAAAGAACCCCTGAATACATCAAGGAAAAGATCCGGGAAGGTAAGGCAGTGATCGCTTTTACCAAAGATGGCATCTGGGCGGGATTTTGTTATATAGAAACCTGGAGTCACGGCGATTATGTAGCCAATTCGGGGTTGATCGTTGCCCCCGAATTCCGGAAAGACGGACTGGCCAGGAAAATCAAGAAAAAAATATTCGACCTCAGCAGGAAAACTTATCCTGAAGCAAAAATATTCGGGCTCACCACAGGGCTTGCTGTGATGAAGATCAACTCAGAACTGGGTTACGAACCGGTAACCTATTCCGAACTTACCCAGGATGAAGCTTTCTGGAGCGGATGCAAAAGCTGCGTCAATTATGATATACTGATGAGCAAGGAAAGAAAGAACTGCCTTTGCACCGGTATGCTGTACGATCCTAAAGATCATTTCGAACCTGCGGAAACTACCGAAGACTTCAAACAACACTCCAAATTATACGAGCGCTTTATGCGTATAAAACAATGGAAACTCCTGAAGCCCTTCCTGAAAAAAAGTCTGCAAAAAGTGTCAGGCGCAAAATCGCTGCTGCAATATTTCTTTAATTTGTAGTTCGGGCAGTTACTTTGCGGAAAAGGTTTATCATCGACTTCGAATATTATACGCTCACATCTAACAAGAAAATCAATCATGGCTTCCAATAAAGTAGTTCTTGGGTTCAGCGGAGGTTTAGACACTTCTTATTGCGTTAAATACCTGCATGAAGACCTGGGATATGAAGTACACAGCATTACCGTAAATACCGGCGGTTTTACAGCGGCCGAGCTGAAACAGGTAGAAGATCATGCTTATGCCCTCGGCGTAAAATCGCATACTACCGTTAATGCCGTTAAAACCTATTATGATTCGATCATTAAATACCTGGTATTCGGAAATGTGCTGAAGAATAACACCTATCCCTTAAGCGTAAGCGCAGAAAGGCTGAGTCAGGCTTTACATATCGCCGATCATGTTAAAGCCGTCAATGCCCAGGCCGTAGCGCATGGAAGCACCGGCGCCGGCAACGACCAGGTGCGGTTTGATATGGTGTTCAACATCATGATCCCCGGCATCGCTATTCTTACGCCTATCCGCGATCTTAAGCTGAGCCGCGAAGAAGAGATCGCCTACCTGAAAGCGAAAGGCGTGGATATGAATTTTTCCAAGTCGATGTACTCTATCAATAAAGGTTTATGGGGAACCAGCGTAGGCGGCAAGGAAACCCTTTCTTCCAAAGGCATGTTACCCGAAGAGGCATGGCCCACACAGCTGACTAATACCGGCAGCGAAGAAGTAAAACTTGGCTTTGTAAAAGGCGAACTGAAAACCATAAATGGAAAATCGTTTCACCATGCTTCTGAAGCGATACAATACCTGCAGACGATTGCAGGAGCTTACGCTATCGGCCGCGATATACATGTTGGCGATACCATTATCGGCATTAAAGGCAGGGTTGGCTTTGAAGCCGCCGCTCCTATGGTGATACTGAAAGCCCATCATGCGCTGGAAAAACATGTGCTCACTAAATGGCAGTTATCCTGGAAAGACCAACTGGCCCAATTCTATGGCAACTGGTTGCATGAAGGACAGATACTCGACCCCGTGATGAGAGATATTGAATCTTACCTGGAAACCTCGCAGAGAAATGTTACCGGCGAGGTTTTCGTGCAACTGCACCCCTATCGGTTTACCATTACCGGTATCGAATCGCCATTCGATCTGATGAACAGTAAATTCGGCAAGTATGGAGAAATGAACAATGGCTGGACTGGAGAAGATGTCCGGGGATTCACTAAGATATTCGGTAACCAGACCATGATCTATCACCAGGTAAAAGAACAGTCAAATGTCAAAATATAAAGCTGGAATTGTTGGAGGCGCAGGGTATACCGGAGGCGAACTGCTCAGGCTGCTGATCAATCATCCCGATGTAAGCATTCAGTTTGTTCACAGCAAAAGCAATAGCGGTAATCCTGTTTCCAAAATACATCCGGATCTTGAAGGCGATACAGATCTTGTTTTTTCCAGCGAACTGGAAGAAAATATAGATGTGCTTTTCTTATGCGTAGGTCATGGCGACGCCAAAAAATTCATGGCTGAAAACACTATTGATAAAGCCATAAAGATCATTGATCTCTCACAGGATTTCAGGTTGAACAATAATGCAAATGTGGATGGAAGGCAGTTTGTATATGGACTTCCGGAGCTGAATAGGGAAGCGATCAGCGGCGCAAGCAACATTGCCAACCCGGGATGTTTTGCCACTACGATCCAGTTAGGCCTGCTGCCGCTGGCTAAAGCCGGCCTCCTTAAAACAACCTATACTACCGGTATCACGGGCTCTACCGGCGCTGGACAGGGACTTTCCGGTTCTTCTCATTTTTCCTGGAGAGCAAATAATATACAGGCCTACAAAACGCTTACCCACCAGCATGTGAAAGAGATCATGCAGTCGCTTGATCAACTGCAACCGGGGTTTTCATCGCCCGGCGAACAACTTAATTTTATTCCCTGGAGGGGAGATTTTACCCGCGGTATTTTTGTGAGTTCGCAACTCGACTGCGACCTGAGTGAAACAGAATTGCGATGTTTATACGAAGATTTTTACCGCGAAGATCCATTCACTCATATCAGTAAGGAACCAATATTCCTTAAACAGGCGGTAAACACCAATAAATGTTTGATCCAGATAGAAAAGGCCGGCAGTAAGCTGGTCGTACATTCCATAACCGACAACCTGCTGAAAGGCGCTTCAGGACAAGCCGTCCAAAATATGAACCTCATGTTAGGTCTGGAAGAAACGGCGGGACTGAAACTAAAGGCAAACGCTTTTTAAAAGGTTCTCTTTTAATTTACTATAATGAAACTCTTCGACGTATACCCGCTTAACGATATTACCATCGCCAAAGCCAAAGGATCCTATGTATGGGATGAACAGGGAAGCCAGTATCTTGACATGTATGGCGGCCATGCCGTTATCTCTATCGGTCATACACACCCGCATTATGTACAACGCATCACCGACCAGCTTAATAAAGTAGGTTTTTATTCCAATTCGATAAAAATTCCGCTGCAACAGGAACTGGCCGATAAACTCGGACGGTTATCGGGCAAAACCGATTACCAGTTATTCCTGTGCAACTCTGGCGCTGAAGCCAATGAAAATGCGCTGAAGCTGGCATCTTTTTATAATGGAAGAAAAAAAGTGATCGCCTTCAAAAAAGCCTTTCATGGAAGAACATCGCTGGCTGTTGCGGCGACCGATAATCCATCGATCATAGCTCCTATTAATGAAAATTCCAATATTATTTTTCTGCCATTTAACGACGAAACATCGCTGGAAGCCGCATTCAGGGCGCAGGGAAAAGAAATAGCCGCCGTGATCATCGAAGGTATACAGGGCGTTGGCGGCATCAATGTCGCGGAAGACGCTTTCCTGAAAAAGATCCGGAGCTTATGCGATGAGTATGACGCTATATTCATTGCCGATAGCGTGCAGTGCGGTTACGGCAGAAGCGGAAAATTCTTTTCGCATGACCATGCAGGTATTAACGCAGACATATATACGATGGCCAAGGGAATGGGAAATGGATTTCCTGTGGCAGGCATCATCATCGCGCCAAAACTCCATCCTAAATATGGCATGCTGGGCACCACGTTCGGCGGTAATCACCTGGCCTGCGCAGCAGCGCTGGCGGTGCTTGAAGTGATGGAATCCGAAAAACTGATGGACAATGCCGCCGCTATCGGCGATTACCTGATGCAGGAACTGAAAAAGATACCCGAACTTCAGCGGGTAAGAGGAAGAGGACTGATGATTGGTTTTGATGTTCCCGAAGAACTTAAAGACCTGAAGAAAAACCTGCTGTGGGAGCATAAGATATTCACCGGAGAAGCAAAGCCCAATGTGATCAGGCTGCTTCCTTCGCTGGCGCTGAAGAAAAAAGGCGCCGACGAATTTCTTGAAGCCGTAAGAGAAGAGGTGGCCTCAGCGAAAGCTTCGGTTTAATGAAGTATTGTTTTATTCATCATAAAAGGCAGGAGGCTATTCCAGATGCAAAATTTTATTTCCGTTCATGATGTCAGAGACATCGACGCGCTGGCGTCCAGCGCATTGGCCTACAAAGCCAACCCGCTGATGCATAACCAGCTTGGAAAAAATAAAAGGATAGGCCTTCTTTTTCTCAATCCCAGCATGCGCACCAGGCTGAGTACGCAGATCGCGGCGCAAAACCTGGGTATGGATGCCATTGTATTTAATGTAAGCCAGGATGGCTGGTCGCTGGAGTTTGAAGAAGAAGCCATCATGAGCGGAACCACGGTTGAACATGTAAAAGACGCAGCGCCGATCATGGGTAAATATTTTGATATCCTGTGCGTGCGTACCTTTCCTTCCCTGAAGAATAAAGAAGACGATTACAGCGAACTGTATATACATCAGTTCATCAAATATTCCGGCATACCGATCGTTAGCCTGGAGAGCGCTACCCTTCATCCATTGCAGAGCCTCACCGATATCATCACCATTACAGAACACCTGCAATCTTTACCATCGGTATCGAAAAAGCCAAAAATAGTACTTACCTGGGCGCCGCATGTAAAACCTCTGCCGCAATGTGTGGCCAATAGTTTTTCGCAATGGATCAATGCCTGGGGAGAGGCAGATTTTGTGATCACTCACCCGGAAGATTATGAGCTCGACGAACAGTTTACGCGCGGCGCATCCATCAGCCATAACCAGGATGAGGCGCTAAAAAACGCCGATTTTGTTTATGTAAAAAACTGGAGTACCTATCATGACTATGGAAGAATTTACAGTAATGATCCCGGCTGGATGCTGACCAATGAAAAACTCGCCTCCACCAATAATGCCAAAGTAATGCATTGTCTGCCGGTAAGAAGAAACGTGGAGTTAAGCGATGAGATACTCGACAGCGCCGCCAGTATTGTTACCCAGCAGGCCTCTAACAGGGTATGGGCTGCGCAGGCAGTACTGGCAGAAATCCTGAACAACAAATAATCATTCATGAATAGCTTGTTCATCATAAAGATCGGGGGCAATATCATTGATGATGAAAATGCATTGTCGGCTTTTCTAAGTTCTTTTTCCGCGTTGAAGGGAGATAAGATACTGGTTCATGGAGGCGGAAAACTGGCTACCCGCATGGCCGAAAACCTGGGTATTCCGCAGCAAATGATTGAGGGAAGAAGGATCACCGATGCCGAAACCCTGAAAATTGTAACCATGGTGTATGCAGGATATATCAACAAAAATATAGTGGCGCAACTGCAACAACAGGGTTGCAATGCTATTGGACTTTGCGGCGCCGACGGAAATGCGATCGATGCGCACAAAAGGATACACAGTACTATCGACTATGGTTATGCGGGAGATATAGATAACGTGAATACTGATTTCATCGGCCATTTACTGCAGTATGGACTGGCCATTGTATTTGCGCCGATAACTCATGATAACCAGTCGCAGCTGCTGAATACCAATGCCGATACCATAGCCCAGGAACTGGCCACGGCTATGAGCGCAACATTTGATGTGAGCCTGGTATATGGCTTTGAAAAAAGCGGCGTACTTCTCGATGCGGAAGATGATACGACAGTAATTAAAAAAATCGATCCTGATTATTACCTGCGCCTGAAATCGGAAAAACTGATCTTTGCAGGCATGATACCCAAACTGGATAATGCTTTTGCAGCGCTGGACAAAGGCGTTAAAAAAGTGATCATCGGCAAAGCGGAGCAGCTGCACAACCTTGTGAAGGGAAACGCCGGAACGCTGATCAGTAATGAAACAACGTGATAAAGCAATGTGAACTTTTACAGTAGCGCAATTAACGGCCTACGCGAACTGCGGGTTATAAGAACCGAAAATGATCATAACAGTCATGAATAACGAATCAATAACAACCCTGCAGTCAAATGCTATCGGTCTTTTAAAAGAACTGATCGCCACGCCTTCTTTCAGTAAGGAAGAGGACCAGACCGCAGGTATACTCTGCCGTTTCCTCGGTACAAAGGGAATCGCGCATACCCGGATCGTCAATAATGTTTTTGCCTTCAACAAATATTATGACGCCGCCAAACCCTCTGTGCTGTTAAATTCGCATCACGATACTGTAAAACCAAACCCATCTTATACCATCGATCCCTATCTTCCTCTTGAAAAAGAAGG
>JBDTVL010000040.1:0-9956 GCA_040007215.1 Flavitalea sp. | reverse complement strand
GAACCCGGGTTAAAAAAAAACTTTCCGGCTCTTCGATCTTCCAGATGCCCAGCCTGGTAAACTCGTTGATACTATGTTGATAAAATATGGCCATCCGGGATTTTACATTGCAGATTTAAGATTTTATTTACAGTTCATCAAAATAAAACCAGGAACAACCAATGATTTTATCGGATACCAGGATACTGGAAGAAATGGAGAAAGGCGCTATTAAGATCACTCCTTACAGCAGGGAATGCCTGGGCAGCAATTCGTATGATGTTCATCTCGGGTCCTGGCTGGCCAATTATGTAGATGCCGAACTCGACGCTAAAAAACATAATAAAATACACGCATTCGAAATTCCGGAATCAGGACTTTTACTTTTCCCTCATATTTTTTACCTGGGCGCCACGCTTGAATATACCGAATCGCATGCTCATGTGCCTTTCCTGGAGGGCAAATCATCTACAGGAAGGTTAGGCATCGATATTCATGCCACGGCCGGCAAAGGCGATGTTGGCTTCTGCGGACACTGGACACTGGAGATATCCGTAAAACAACCGGTACGGATCTATAAAGGAATGCCTATTGGCCAGTTGATCTATTTTCCTGTCGACGGAAATATCGAGATCAGCTATAACCGTAAAAAAGACGCTAAATACAGCGGCCAGGGCGACAGGCCTGTGGAAAGCATGATGTGGAAGAATAGCTTCTAAAGAGTTCCGGTTTTCCGGTAATGCGCTATCAGCAGGGCCACCACCTCATTATAACTCATTTTTCCGGAAGGCTGTTCATTAGCCACTAAAAAGCGCGCGTACAAACGATCGATGATCGCTTCTAACGGTGTAGAATACCTGAGGAAGAACGTCCTTAGTTCGGCAAAATCTTTTTTAACGTCGGGAGAAAGACTTTTATTGATTCTTTTAAGTTCCATCGAATCGGCTGCATAAAGATACCTCGAAGCATAAGCGTACATATCAAAATAAGTGGAATACCTGAAAGCGCTGTCGCAAGAACTGCTGGCGGAAAGATACCCCGCAAAATTTGCTTCGCTTTCTTTGGCATAACCAAGCTGGTGGCCAATTTCATGACATGCAGTAAAGGGCCGGGCAAAAACAGGGATGGTCGTATTCGTTTGCGCCTCACCGGTAAAGGGGTTATAATAACCCGTAAATCCAAGATAATTGCCCAGGTAACTGTAAATAGAAGGTTTTACCGAGGGAAAAGGATATTTGAACGCCTCATTGGCGTCCGACAAATGACGGTACGATTCTATAGCCTCCTTAAAAAGGTTTTTATTTCGCGCTAATATTGTCCTGCCCGACAGCGAGCAGGGACGCAGGGTATTCAGCTTAACCGCCAGCAGCTCTGCTACGGTAACCAATTCTTCTTTGGAGTATGCGGGTATTTCCAGTTGTAACTGGTAGGCGATACCGCGGCGGTTATAATTCAATCCCCAGGAAACATTAAAAAAAATATATACCAGTAAAGTATAACCGAAAATTCGAGACGCTACTCTTATCGCATAGCGCTTATCCGCTTTGCCACGGCGGATATTTTTGATCAGCTTTACCAGTTGTATCGTCAGCCATACCACGGCGAACCCATATACCAGGTCGCCAAAGCTGAAAGGAAGCCATCCGAACAATATTCGCTGGAAAGACGATATCCATTTAAAAATGCCATTTGAATAATATTTCTCCACGGCATCAGGGAAAATCGAAAACAGCTTGACGAGGAGCGCGGCAATGATCAGCAGGAAAAGCGTAGTTTTTTTGATAACAGACTGTTTCAGCGCCAAATTTACTGATCCTTTTCCTGCTTTGGGCGCCCGCGCGGGTAAAATGAGTGTTAATTCCTGTTGTTTAAACAATAGTTCCTGGTTTAAAGACAAGGGAACAAGTTTCCTGTAAAAGCGGCTAAACAGTGGCTGGTTAATCTGGTTTCTATATTTTACATTTGTCGCATGGACCTGAACTTTAATAAGAATGAAGATATCATGAAGTTGTCGGTTGCCCAGCTTCGTCAGCGTATCAACCAGGTATCGCTCGGCGGGGGCAAGAAAGCCATTGAAAAACAGCGGGAAAGGAATAAACTGACCGCCAGGGAAAGGATCGACTATCTCCGCGACAAGGATAAGCCCTTTATGGAGATCGGCACCCTTGCGGGATGGGAAATGTATGAAGAATATGGGGGATGCCCTTCAGGCGGAACCGTTGCCGGCGTGGGGTATGTCAGCGGCAGGCAATGTGTTATCGTGGCCAACGACCAGACCGTGAAAGCGGGGGCCTGGTTCCCGATCACCGGCAAGAAGAACCTGCGTATGCAGGAGATTGCTATGGAAAATTACCTGCCTGTTATCTACCTCGTAGACAGCGCCGGCGTTTTCCTTCCCATGCAGGATGAGATATTTCCCGATAAAGAACATTTTGGACGAATATTCCGCAATAATGCTAAGATGACCGCTATGGGCATCACGCAGATCGCTGCGGTGATGGGCGCCTGCGTGGCCGGAGGCGCGTACCTGCCTATCATGAGCGATGAAACCCTGATGGTGGAAGGGAACGGCTCTATATTCCTTGCAGGCCCCTACCTGGTTAAAGCCGCTATTGGGGAAGATATTGATGTGGAAACCCTCGGCGGCGCTGTTACGCATACCGAAATTTCAGGCATTGCCGATTATAAATTCGATAATGAACAAGCCTGCCTCGACCAGGTTAAAAAGATTTTCGCTAAAATGGGCGCGCCTTCGGGTAATGCCGGCTTAAACAGGATAACCTCCCTTCCTCCTAAAAAAAATCCTGAAGAACTCTATGGCATTATGCCTGTCGATGGATCGAAACCCTATGATATGCTCGATATCATAGAGCGTATAGTGGATAATTCGGATTTTGAACAGTTTAAAGAAGACTATGGCAAAACGATCCTCTGCGGATATGCCCGGGTAGACGGATGGGCGGTTGGTATCGTGGCTAACCAGCGTAAGATCGTAAAAAGTAAAAAAGGCGAAATGCAGATGGGCGGCGTTATCTATAACGACAGCGCCGACAAATCCGCACGGTTTATCATGAACTGCAACCAGAAAAATATTCCGCTGATCTTTTTACAGGATGTATCCGGTTTTATGGTAGGCTCGAGAAGCGAACATTCGGGCATCATTAAAGACGGCGCTAAAATGGTCAATGCCGTAGCCAATTCCGTAGTGCCGAAAATCACTTTTGTAATCGGCAATTCTTATGGCGCCGGCAACTATGCCATGTGCGGCAAAGCCTACGATCCCCGTTTTATTTTTGGATGGCCCTCAGCCCGTATAGCGGTAATGGGCGGCGACCAGGCCGCTAAAACTTTATTGCAGATACAGGTGGCCGGCATGAAAGCCAAAGGCAGGGAAGTAACCGCAGAAGACGAGCAGAAACTGCTGGATGATATCAAATCGCGATACGAAAAACAAACCTCTCCATATTATGCGGCTGCGCGATTATGGATGGATGGAATAATAGATCCCATTGAAACAAGAAACCTTATATCGCAATCGCTGCATGCAGCTAATCACAACCCCAACGCCATCCCATTCCGTACAGGCGTGATCCAGGTGTAACCCTTTAACCGATCAAAATGATTACCATTACCGTAGTTAAGCAAACGGAAAACATAACTGGCGTAACCCTTTAACTGATCTCATTGACTACTGCCCAGAAAGAACTTGTTATTTATACCGATGGCTCCTCCCGCGGCAACCCGGGACCAGGAGGCTATGGCGCTATCCTGCAATGGGGCAGCCGTTCCAAGGAAATTTCCGGGGGTTTCCGCCGGACCACCAATAACCGTATGGAACTCATGGCTGTGATCGAAGCGCTTAAATCGCTGAATAAGGAAGGGCTCAGCATTATGGTGTATTCCGACAGCCAGTACGTGGTACGAGCTTTTGAAGAAGGATGGCTGAAAAACTGGATTGCCACCGGATTTAAAGGAGGCAAAAAGAATAAAGACCTATGGCAGGAATTTGATGAGCTGGCAAAAAAACATAAAGTGAGGTTTAAATGGGTCAGGGGTCATGCAGACAATGCCTTCAATAACCGCTGCGATGAACTGGCTACCCAGGCCGCCGATGGAAAAGGTCTTGGTATTGATGAAGGCTATGAAGCAATGGGATGAGTTCTCTTTGCACTATTTCAAGGGCATCAGTTTGATTGCCCTCAAATCAAGTATAGCCCCTTTGTCGAAAGGTTTATTGGACCTGAAAGTAATTTTTTGCCTGCCAGCGTCCAGTTTTATGGTACCTGCCACTTCTGTTTTATACGTTTCCCATGAACCGCTTGAAGATACAATGCCCGTTAGCTTCTGATCATTTGTTTCCAGCAGGAATTCCTTCCCGGCTTCTTCGTCCGAAACTGACCATTCGATCTGAACTGCATATTCGCCGGCCTTCTGTACCGCTGCCTCCCAGTCAACACGATCTGCCGCAGTAAACCATCCAAAGGCTCTCCATTCAGGCATATACTTAATATCAGGCCCCGATGCTGCGCCATTCTGGGCAGTAAGCGATAGCGCGCCATCAACCTCCGGTACAACCAGTTCTGGTTTATTAATCGTATCTGACGCCACCGCCTCTTCGGCGCTTACCGCAATCACCTGTTTTGTTTCTTCGTTAACAACGCTGGCAGGATCATTACATCCCGCTACATACAATAACAAAAGCGCTACCGTAATTTTTTTCATAGCTGGCTGAATCAGTTTCATCATTACATTGAATTTTATTTGTTCTTACTATTTTTTTTCTTTGTCTTTGCGCGAATGGCGCCCTGGCTACGCATCTCTCCCTGAAGATAGCTGTCGATAGGCGCTGTAAAGTCTTTCTCTACCGAAATAGTGTAAGGCGATACTGTTTCAATTTCGTATCCGCTATGCGCCCATTCTTTTTCCGTGGCCAGGTATCCCAGCCAGCCATTCGTATAACCATAATAAAAAGTAAAAGGGAATGGCGAGCGCTCGCGTATTCCACTGGCGATTTCGCAGAATAATTCCAGCGGAGCGCTCCAGATAGCTACCTCTTCATTGATCTTTAGGAACCTAACGGGCAGGCGCACCAGATTAACGCCCGCATTGGTAGTACGCGTGTAATTACCCAGATCGGAAGGCCAGCCAAGCTTAGGTTTCCTGGGCGTTTCCACTGTAAGCGATCCTGTAAATAACTTTGCAGAGTCAGTCGTAGATACAATCTTTTTATTAGCATCGAGAATTTTGTCGCCCAGCAACACACGAAATTGCCCGAGATGACCCGCCTGGGGATTTGGATATACGCTATAAATAGGCGCCAGGTTACCCGCAGCGCCATTAATAAAAAGAAGCGGCGCTCCTGTTTTTTCTTCTACATATTCAGACACAATTCCCGGGGCATCTGCACTGATCTGCATATTTTCAGGCCCCAGCACAGTGCCATGCATGGCATAATTGGCAATGAGCGCCAATGGACTGCCATCTGCTTTGTCAAGTCTTATCAATCCTATCCGTCGATCAACTGGTCCATCAGGATTCATACCGCCTCGTGCAATACCATCAGTATCCCAGGCGCGACGGTTAATATTTGCCTGCGAAAACCCCCAGCCTACGCCAAATCTTGCCGGCGCCAGTTTCTGGCGGGCTTCAATAATACCTTCAATAAGTTTTTGTTCCACCAGAGCAGTATAAGCTGTATCTACATCATGCTTATATCTATCGCTTATTGAAGCCGTAAGCACGCCTGGCAAGCCTGGAACGCCTACTTCCGGCGCTGAATGCGTGTGCGTAAGCGACCACCAGAAATTCAAGGGGTCAATGCCCAACTGGCGCTGAAGCAAGGATGCAGTATGATCATATTGAGAAGGCGATACCACGCAGATGTCGGACGATACCAGGAAGAATTGTGTAACGCCATCATCAAGCGCTATGATGCGGTGATAAATGCGGTCATGAATTCCTGTCGACAGCCTGGCGCCGTAGCCTAACAGCATTTTAGGCGTTTCAGGAGTAATGTCCACCTTCACCACGGAAGCGCGCAAAAGACCCGCATTTACAGAACCTGCAGTTTTAGCCGGCTGCGCAAACAACTCCCCTCCTGTCAGTATAGCCAGAATAGTAGAAAATATATTAATGAATAATCCTTTGCTAAAGGAAAAGATGGCTAATGATTGCCGGATCGATTTCATATCTGAACTTTGATTGTTAAACAAAATAATAACCATTAAGCTGTGGAAAAAATTTCTACTGCCGTTAATAAAGAACCCCATATTTACCGGGATCGGTCATTTTCTTGGAGTTCTTACTTCACCCTGTAAATACCAGAGAACTCCTTCCTTAAGGTCTTGCTCTGCCGCATCGGTATATGGCGATACCACATCCACTTCATATCCTCCGTGCTCAAATTCTTTTTTAGTGGCCAGATACCCCAGCCAGCCATTAGTATAACCATAATAAAAAGTAAAAGGAAAGGGTGAACGATCACGCACTTCATTTGAAATTTCGCAAAACAATTCAAGCGGCGCGCTCCATATGGCAACCTCTTCATTGATCTTTAAGAAACGCACCGGCAGCCTTACTATGTTACCGCCATTTTTTTCGGTACGCGTATACTTACCCAGATCCGTTGTCCAACCCATACTCTTTTTTCTTGGCGTCTCCACTGTTATTGCGCCAGTATATAACCTTACTGAATCCGTTGTCAGTAAAATCTTCTTATTCGCATCAAGTATCTTGTCTCCCAGCAATACACGGAACTGTCCCAGTTCAGTGTCTTTCGTACTGTATGGACTTTTTACCACGCTGTATATAGGCGCGAGGTTCCCTGCTGCGCCATTAATGTAAAGCAGCGGCACGCCGGTTTTTTGTTCAACATATTCAGCTACTATTCCCTGCGCATCAGCGCTGATCTCCAAATTAGAAGGGCCATACACTGTGCCGTGCATAGCATAATTAGCGATGAGCGCCAAAGGACTGCCATCTGTTTTATCCAGTCGTATCAATCCTATGCGACGATCAGTCTCTCCATCCGGGTTCAAACCAAGGGAAGCCTTACCGTCTACATCCACCGCTCTTCTATTGATATTCGCCTGCGAATATCCCCACCCAACGCCAAGCCTTGCCGGGGCAAGCTTTCGGCGGGCTTCGATAATACCTTCAATAAGTTTTTCTTCTACCAGCGAAGTATATGCCGTGTCCACCTCGTGCTTATAACGATCGCCCATAAAAACTTCAGGCAATCCCGGAACGCCTACCTCCGGCGCTGAATGCGTATGCGTGAGCGACCACCAGAAATTCAGGGGATTGATGCCTAGCCGTTGTTGAAGCAGCGATGCGGTATGATCATATTCAGAAGGCGATACCACGCAGATGTCGGAAGATACCAGGAAGAACTGTGTAACGCCATCATCAAAGGCCACAATACGATGATAGAGCCTGTCATGAATACCCGTTGATTTCCGGGCGGAATAACCAAGCAGCATTTTAGGCGTTTCCGGAGTGATATCTATTTTCACTACGGAAGCCCGCAACAGACCTGCTTTTGCGTTAACCGGATTTTTGATTTGCTGAGCAGACAGTTTGTCAAAGACCATTGCTAATATTAAAACTGTCAGAAGTTTAGAGAAATAACTAAACGCTGATATCTTTTTCATGGCATGAACCGCAAATAATTTCCGACTCGATTTCATATCTGTAGAATAATATAAATTGAACAGGTTAGATTTAATTTTTAGCCCTGGTTTTATAAGATGCCGGCAGTAGTTCATACACAGCAGCTATGATCAGGCCTTCAATTCCTTCAGAAAAACGTGATGGTTTATTATAAGAGTACATGGAATAATCCACTTCGTACCCACCCTCCCTGATCACCCTTGCGGATGCGATATAACAGGGCACATCATTCGAATAGGCATTAACCCAAAGCCTATCTGCGCCCAATTCTTTTTTGAGTCTTAAAGAATAATCCACCACCACTTCTCCTGCCAGGAATACCATGGCCAGTTCTTTCCCAAAGGTCCAGGTCATTACCGGGTAGCTCAGGGTGGCTGGGATCACTTCGCCGCGCGCGATCTTATCAAGCGCAAGTTTAGCAAAATATCCTTTTGATCCTTTCTCTTTTGTTTGTTCCACAAATTCCTGAACAGTGGGCACATGTTGAAAAGGAAGTTCAATCATTTTTAGCCTGCCAGCAGGCGCTGAGGTAATAGGCGTAAGCGTAGTGGTGAGCAACCTGTCTACTTCATCTGCGATCTGCTGACCATGCTGAGTGGCGTACTCCATCTTCAAACGCGGCTCAGGATTGGCATCTGCTCCGCAACCCAGCGCTACCAGGGCGGTAACGCCCGGATGTTTTTCTTCAATTAGTCTTTCTGCCTCCCCGATCCAGTCGCCATGTATTTTATTTACATCCCCTCCAAGCGTAGTTCCATGACAGGCATAAGATACAAATATAGCTTTCAGGTTGCCCTCGGCATCGGTTATACGCATCATAGGAAGCGCATTGTCAACCGGCCCTTCCGGCACTGCCGTCATGTTAACCGACTTTCCATCTACCACCCGTCTGCGGTTCATAGCAAAGGTGGCCTTCCCCTGTCCCCAGGCTATATGAGCGGGTTTCCGATTATGTATGGCTTCTGTAGCCACTTTTTCCAGTTTGATGGCAAGTTGTTCCAGATAGAGATCAATATGACCTATTTCCTCAGGAGGCAATTGCCTGCTGAAGTGATTGATCAGGTTGCCAACTTCCGGGCCGCTGTGCACATGAGCGGTGCAAATGACGAACTGTGAAGGGGATAGCCCTGTTTTTTTTGCCAGGATTTCGGCAAGCTGTTTAGTCATATACCACTGGATACCGATAAGGTCAACCGTGATGAGCACTGAAACACCCTGTGCATCGTTTCCGAAAGCGAGCGCCTTGGCATATAAAGGTTGAAGAACGCCTTCTGATTCTGTCTTTCGTTCACCATAGCCCGCTAATAAAATTGGGCCATCAGGAGTAATGTCTATATGGGCCACCCCAACGTCAATCATTTGCCTGGAAGTTTTATTTTTCTGAGCGGCGACGCTTTCTGTGAATAATAAAATACTCCAAATAATGGCCAGCGCTTTTAAGTAACGAAAGGATATGCCGTTTTTCAGAAAACGAATGGCGTCTGCTTTATAGATAGATATCATATCGGAAAATTTATTTATTGAATGTAAATCGTCTTTATGAGCATGTGTAATAAATTACGTAGCGCTTTTCATAACGCCATGATCTTTATCAGTTCTGTCTTAAAAATGTCACCAGATCGGCCATTGCTTTTTTGTCAATACCTTTTTCCAAGCCTGAAGGCATAGCGGAAATGCTAAGCGATTTTAATGACTTCACATCCTGGCGGTTGATCGTTCTATCTATCTTTCCATTGTTCCTGAGCGTAATAGCCACAGGGGTTTCGCTGGCAATGATTCCCTGTAAAGTTTCACCGTTGTTCAGCTCAAGCTGCCAGAGATCATAACCAGGATAAATAGAAAGATTAGGATCAAGTATATTGGCCATGATATTTTCCTTTGTCCAGTTATGGATAGTTCCCAGATCTGGGCCGAAGGCTATGCCCAGTTTTCCCCGCACCTGGTGGCAGATAGCGCAATTTTGCATATAGACCTGCTTACCTGCCACAGCATCGCCTTTTATTTCCAACGCCGCTTTATATTCCTTATTAATGTTTTTTGCTTGTTCTGCATTCCGCGTAAATAATTTTCGGGCACGATTACGAAGTCCTTCATCTTTCAATTGCATAATGCTGACGCTCTTGTTAAAACTGACGCTGCTCGAAAGTATTTTATTTTTCTCCATCGCATCGATCAGCAGCGCGATCCTTTCAGGATTAGCCATGAAAACATCGATCGCCGCGTCCCTGATATCATTGCTCAGCGCAGGCCATTGAGCGATCAGGTATTCACAAGCCCTGTTAGAAGATATCTTACCCATCGTTCGC
>JBDTVL010000039.1:0-9964 GCA_040007215.1 Flavitalea sp. | reverse complement strand
GGTCACTGACCTGAAAAGAAGAGGCATGCTGGAAGATACACTGATAATATGGGGAGGCGAATTCGGCCGAACCGTTTACTCGCAGGGTAAACTGACGGCTAACGATTATGGAAGAGATCATCATCCCAGGTGTTTTACCATGTGGATGGCCGGCGCTGGCGTAAAAGCCGGACTTACTTATGGTGAGACCGATGACTTCAGTTACAATATTGTAAAAGATCCAGTGCATGTGCACGACTTCCAGGCTACCCTGCTAAGACTGATGGGTATTGATCATGAAAAACTGGTGTACAAGTCGCAGGGAAGACGATTCAGATTAACAGATGTGGAAGGAAAAGTGGTAAAAGGTATCCTGGCATAATCTATTTAAATCAGCCTGAACAGCATGATATTACTTGATCTTTCTACTTTCACAGGGCGTCTTCACCCACTTATTGTCCATCTGCCCCTGGGCTTTTTATTGCTTGCCGTCATGTTCAACCTGGCGGGTTATTACAGGAAATTTGACTATCTCGCGCAGGCGGTTCCCTTTACACTTTTTGCGGGATTCATCTCTGCAACATTAGCCTGTTTTTCCGGTTATTTATTATCCCTTAGCGGAGATTATGATCACTCAATTCTTCGTCAGCATAAAATATCGGGCATAACGCTGGCTGCTGTTTCCGGTTTACTTTTCCTTTTTACTTTACCGAAATTCAGCTTTATTCCCAGGAAGATTTTTTCTTTTTGCCTCGCAGCGCTTATTGCGCTGCTAAGCTTTACCGGGCACCAGGGCGGAAACCTTACGCATGGAAGCGATTTTCTGTCGCTAAAAACACTGACCAAACAAAAAAGACCGCGACCTGCCCGTATTGAGGATGCTTTTATTTTTGAAGATATAATTCACCCGATACTCGAAAAAAAATGCGCAACGTGTCATGAAGGAAATAAGTTAAAAGGCAGGTTATCTGTTGAAACCCTGGCCAGTCTTTTTAAAGGCGGCAAACACGGCCCTGCTATAGTTGCCGGTAAGCCATTAGAAAGCGAGTTATATCAGCGCATAACGCTGGATCCGAAAGATGAGAAATTCATGCCCTCTGATGGAAAGACACCGCTGAAGAAATCAGAAGTTGAGATACTTCGCTGGTGGATAGAGCAGGGCGCAGTGGAAGAAAAAAAGTTCGTGGCAATGGACAGCAAAATAGCTGTTACGCCCAAGATAATGGCTTTCCTGGGTTTGGGTGAGGGAGAAGAAGACGGTGATAACGATACGGATCAGTCATTAAATCCAGATATTCCGATCAGCTTCGATAAAGGTTCGGTAGAAAATCTTCGTCAGAAAGGGTGGATGATCAGGGTGATGTTACAGAAGCCAGGCATGCTTGATGTGACTATGCCTCCCGGAAGCGGGGCACGAATAGAAGATTCAAGAGAAGACCTTTCAAAACTATCGAGGAATATTATCTGGCTCAACCTATCAAACAACCAACTTAGCGACCAGGAGCTGGAACCGATTAGTCAATTTTCAAATGTAGAAAAACTAAAACTTAATAATAACCCACTGTCAGATAAAATCTGTAACCAACTGATTTCACTAAAACACCTCCAGGCTGTAAACCTGAACGATACCAGGATCTCGGAAGAAGGCATTGCTCAATTGAATAAGAATCCTTCCATTCAAAGAATATACCACTGGTCATCTCCCGTAAAAAAATAATATTCCTTTTTTACTTATTATTGAATTGATGTAAGATTGGCAACTTTTATAATGAATGATGCATTCTTTTCAAAACCTTAACTTTGCCGCATTTCATTATAATCCTTACAACCAACCGAATGAATATTCTTGATAAGCTCAAACTACATAGTGAGAAAGAAGATCACCTGAAGGTTATTGCTGCTATAGAAACGGGTGTAGTATTCAGGGGTACCAATTTATGGGTGCTCATTTTCGCTATTTTCGTGGCTTCATTAGGGTTAAATGTAAATTCAACTGCTGTCATTATTGGCGCCATGCTGATCTCGCCGCTAATGGGACCTATTATGGGCATTGGACTGGCAATGGGTATAAATGATCATTGTTACGTAAAGCGCTCAATAATTATATTGTTGCGACAATGGTAGCGCTAATTACATCGACCATTTTTTTTCTGATCTCACCTTTAAGTGATGCGCACTCCGAAATACTTGCCCGTACTTCGCCCAATATATATGATGTATTGATTGCTTTGTTTGGTGGTCTTGCTGGTATACTGGCAACATCCAGTAAAAACAAAGGAAACGTAATACCTGGCGTAGCCATTGCAACAGCTTTGATGCCGCCGCTTTGTACTGCTGGATATGGATTAGCTACATTTCAGCTCACTTTCTTTTTTGGCGCCTTTTACCTGTTTATCATCAATACTGTTTTCATTGCCCTGGCAACTTTTATAATGGTTCGGTTTCTTCATTTTCCTCTAAAAGACCTTCATAGTGAGGAGTCTGAAAAAAGATCTAAAAGAATAGTATTGATGGTTGTATTGATCACCTTATTGCCAAGCCTCTATTTTGGATACGACATTGTACAACAAAGCAAGTTTACCAACAATATAAACCGCTTTATCAACAATGAAGCGCATTTTGCAAATGATTACCTGCTAAGCAAAAAGATTGATGCGAAACAACGTGTGGCCACGCTTGTATATGGCGGAAAAGAAATATCGCAAACTGAAATAGACAGCGTAAAATCCAAGCTTAAAAATTATGGCCTTGATACTTCCACACTTTATATAGGGCAAGGATTTGCCTATCTTTCAGACAATAATATCAACAGCATAAATGATCGTTCAAACCAGTTAACCATTGCTCTTGAAGAGCGTGAAAAGCAGTTGAAATCTTTACAAGCAGCGTTGGACAGCATCAAACTTCAGGAGCTAACCAGCAGGCAGGTATTTGCAGAATTAAAAGCACAATTTCCCAAGTTAAAAAATGCTGTGCTACAGCCTGCTATTATATTGAAAGATAGTATTGAACAACCATCTTATCTTGTACTTTTGACATTATCGGGACGTATTAGCAATGAAGAAAAAAATAAATTGACTAACCAGCTAAAAATAAGGCTTAAACAGGATACGATTTCACTGTTCCTTCAGCCATAATTTTCTTTATATGACCACTTTTATTATTCTTAGTACTTTCGTACTGGGCTATATAGCTATCGCTTTTGAACACCCGCTAAGGTTGAATAAAGCCGCATCTGCGCTCATAACCGGCGTTCTTTGCTGGACTATCTATCTCCTGGAAAGCAGCGATACACATGCAGCGAACGAAGAACTATTACACCATCTTGGCGATATTGCTTCCATTTTATTCTTCCTGTTAGGCGCTATGACTATTGTAGAACTTATAGATTCTCACAATGGATTTGACATCATTACACAGAAGATCACTACTACTAGTAAACGAAAATTGTTACTCATTATCACTGTACTTACTTTTTTTATTTCAGCATTGCTGGATAATCTTACCACCGCCATTGTAATGACTTCTTTGTGTTCGAGGGTAATAAAAGATAAAGAAGATAAATTATGGTTTGCAGGTATGGTTGTGATAGCTGCCAATGCGGGTGGCGCCTGGTCGCCGCTGGGCGATGTAACCACCACCATGCTGTGGATTGGTGGACAAATTACTGCCATGAATATTATGAAACAGTTGATACTACCCAGCATTGCGGTATGCCTGGGGCCTGCATTGATTGTATCTTATCGCTTTAAAGGAAAAAAAATTGCTCCGATAGCGCCATCTGTATGTACAATTGAGGAAAAGAAAGATGGAAAACTGGTTTTATTTACCGGTATCGGCTTGCTTATCTTTGTACCTTTATTTAAAACAGTAACCCATATGCCCCCTTTCATGGGCATGCTGCTGGCGCTAGGTATTATATGGGTTGTTACTACGCTTATACATAATGGCAAAGGTGATGAATATGCCGATCGCTACACAGTAGCCCGTGCATTGCAAAGAGTAGATACGCCCAGTATCTTGTTTTTTTTAGGCATATTGCTTGCGGTTACCGC
Organism: Flavitalea sp.; assembly: GCA_040007215.1. Lineage (GTDB taxonomy): Bacteria > Bacteroidota > Bacteroidia > Chitinophagales > Chitinophagaceae > Flavitalea. The sequence continues at coordinate 5,930 of JBDTVL010000039.1, read as the reverse complement.
GTTGCAATCGTATGGCATTTTAAAAGAACTTGCAGTCTTTTTATCTGCTACCTTAAAGAATGATTATCTGATAGGAACAGCGCTGGGATTACTTTCTTCGCTGGTAGATAACGTGCCGCTGGTAGCTGCCTCCCAGGGCATGTTTGATTTATCTACTTATCCTACAGATCATCCATTCTGGGAATTTTTAGCATTAACCACCGGTACCGGAGGCAGCGCTATTATAATAGGGTCGGCAGCAGGAGTAGCTGTTATGGGTATTGAGAAGATTGAATTTATGTGGTACCTCAAAAAGATTTCCTGGCTGGCGCTTGCCGGATTTTTTACAGGAATTCTTGTATTTATTATACAACACAGCATTACAGGCTAATTTACAGATCAGATTTGCCGCTGATAAATGAAACAGGGATTCGGCCATGTACTTTTTTGAGGTATCCTCAGCGCATATCCAGGCTTTTAGGCGGCTATCGAACCTGATTTACACATTACAGAAGAATTTTATTCAGGCTTTAGGCTGGGTTGATATTAGGGTTTATCTTGAATTATAAACTGGATTGTGAGCAATTGGTTTTTTATTGATAGCCCCCTCAACTGAAAATATGGATACCCAACCCACCCGGTTAATCTCGCTGGATGCCCTGCGGGGCTTTACTATTGCCTTAATGATCATTGTAAACTATCCTGGCAGTGAAGAGTACGTATTTTTTACGCTTCGCCACACGGTATGGAATGGTTTATCGGTGACCGACCAGGTAGCTCCTTTTTTCCTGTTTATAATAGGTGTATCTATTGTTTTTGCTTTTTCGAAAAAACTGAATGATGGATCGCCACGGCCGGCTCTTTACAGGAAGATAGTATTCCGCTCGCTGAAAATATTTGCCTTGGGCATGTTCCTGAACCTGATGCCGACCTTTGATCTGCATGATATCCGTTGGACGGGCACCCTTCACCGTATCGCAATTGTTTACCTGGTATGCGCTATCCTGTATCTGAATTCCAACTGGAAGCAACAGGCATCGATAGCTGCTATTTTGCTGGTGGGTTACTGGCTCGCGCTGAACTTTATTCCTACACCGGGAGCTGGTAAGGTAATGCTTGAACCAGGGGTGAATATAGTAGCCTGGCTGGATAGTCAATGGCTTCCCGGCCGTATGTGGAAAGTGACCTGGGATCCGGAAAGTATTCTTACCACCCTAACTTCCATTGTGTCGGGCATTACCGGAATGCTGGCAGGACGACTCATGATTAGCAATTATAGCCCGAATGAAAAAGTGAATTACCTGATGACAGCAGGAGTAGGCGCTGCCATAGCCGGTTATTTCTGGAGCCTGGCTTTTTCGGTTAACGAGAATTTATGGACCAGTTCCTTCGTACTGGTAACATCAGGATTCGCCGCGCTGCTGTTTGGCGCATTTTATTTCCTGGTAGACATTAAAGGACGGAAACGCGGCACGCTGCCAGGTATTATTTTCGGGGCCAATGCTATTACCGTCTATTTCCTGGCCGATGTATGGGCCTTACTCTTCTACCTCGCTAAATTTGGCGGCCTCACGCTTAATGAAAGGGCAGTGCAGGGAATGATCAATCTGGGGCTCGACCCAAGACTGGCCAGTCTGTTATATGCTTTATTTTTTGTGTGTATTAATTTTATTCCTGCATGGATACTTTACCGTAAAAAAATATTTATTAAGCTGTAACCTGTATCAGGATATTTTAATTTTTTTAACGGCCACAATGGTGAGGATGGCTGATATAAGCAAGGATAAAGACATGAAAATATAAGCGGCGCCGAAGTCGCCGGTGGTTGCATTCAATCTTCCGACAATATAGGCCCCTATAAAAGATCCGAGGGCGCCGAAGCTATTGATCAGCGCCATAGCTACCCCGGAAACATTCTGAGGAAATATCTCGGGTATGATAGCAAAGAAGGGCCCATAAGGCGCATACATCGCAGCCCCTGCAATAACCAATAATACAAACGCCAGCCAGAAATGATTCGGCCCTGCCAGGTAAGAACAATAAAAAGCGATGGATCCGATTAGCAGCAACGGCCATATAAAGGCTTTCCGGTTTGCTTTTTTGTCTGAAAAATAGGAGGCCGTTAACATGCCTATAATGGCAAAAACATAAGGAATGGAAGCATACCACCCAGTAGATACAATATCAATTCCAGGAGCCGTATTAACAATAGAAGGCAGCCACATCACGAATCCGTATACGCCGATGCTCCATAAAGCATATTGGAGGGATAACAGGATAACCGTTTTCGATCTGAAAACTGCAGCATAATTTTTTACCGGCCTGATACCCTGCTGCTCTGACAGCAACTGATCATTCAGCGCCTTCTTTTCAGCATCCGTCAGCCATTTCACCTTGGCGGGTCCATCTTCTGCTAACTTCTTCCAGAAAAAAGCCCACACGATAGCCGGTACGCCTTCAATAATAAACATCCATCTCCAGCCTACCGCATTTAACAGGTAACCCGATAAAATGGACATCCAAAGTATAGTGGCCGGATTACCCAGGATAAGAAAAGCATTAGCCCTGGATCGTTCAGATTTTGTGAACCAACGGCTCAGAAAAATAAGCATGGCAGGCATTACGGCGCTTTCTACCACGCCCAGCATAAAGCGGATAACGATCAGCCATTTTGTATCGCTGATAATGCCGGTGGCCATGGCCAGGCCGCCCCACAAGATCAGCGACCAGAACACCAATTTTTTAGCGCTTTTCTTAGCGGCATAATGCGCGCCGGGTATCTGAAAGAAAAAATAGCCCAGGAAAAATAAAGATCCCAGCAAAGACGAGGTAGAGGCGGTAATACCAAGGTCACTGGCCATTCCGCCAGCGACCCCGAATGCAAAATTTGCCCGGTCAAGGTATGCCAGGCTATACGTGATAAAAACAATAGGAATAAGACGATACCAGCGTGATTCAGCTAATTTATATTGCATAATTATTTACTGAAGTTAACTTTCCTGCCAATGACTATATCGAAAATGGATGTATATTTAAATATTAACTCATTTATATGGCAAACAAGAAAAAAACTTCAAAAACCTTAGCTCCGGAAAAAACTTTATTTGAAAAGATCAGCGAACAGGCCGCCCATCTGAAAGATGAGCTTATCGCCGGAAAAGATCACCTGGTTGAAGCTGCAGGTGAAAAGATCGCTTCCGTGAAATCGACCATCAAGGAATACCAGGCCCGGAAGAAAGCCGTGGTGAAAAAAGTAGCTGTCAAAAAGAAGCAGGTGAAAAAAACTGTTAAAAAAGCAGTCAAGAAAGCAGCGAAAAAAGTAGCTGCCATCCCGGTTAAAAAGAAAATAGCCGCTGTAGTTAAAAAAGTAGTCCAGAAAAAGGCTGTAGTTAAAAAGAAAAAAGCAGCGCGTAAGAAATAAAGAAAAGGGAGGATATTTATACAATATCTTCCCTTTTCTTTACTGCCAATTCCGCTTCAATATTGAACTGTGATTTATTTTGGGTTCTTTTATACTGTTGTATCGGCCGGCGTTGCTGTTCCAGCTAGCTTGAATATTTGATTTTCAAACAGATCTTTAGGCCCGGCTGCATAACTGGTCTTAGCATTCCAGAAATTCAAAATGCTTACGCAATGACCGATCGCATCTCTGCCACCCAATAAAACATCGAAAGAAGTCAGACTACGTGGATCCGAACCTTTCAGCGTATCATATTTGTCATGCATTTTATGATCCTGTCCTTTATAGCAATGGAAATTTTCTATCTCTCCATATATTCCATATTTACCTGGTTTGAATTGATCAGTAGATCCGGCAACCAGATCAGCAGGATTGGTCAGTATTCTTTTTACATGACCGCGTGCAAATGAATCCTGAACAAGGTGCATGAGCGATCCTATAATCCTCTTCGAATTATCTACCCCGGTGAATACAGTGCCCCTGCTGAATAAATAGGCGATGGCCCTCGTTTCGGCAGGATCCGTAAGCGTATTAAAAAAGCTGTTGATCGTATACGTATAGGTGTTAGTTCCAGACACCTGTTCTGAAGTTATCGGAACGGAACCAAGCGTTACTGAATCGGCAATTTCTCCGATAGCCGATTTATAGGTGAACTCTGTCCATAACAGAATTTTCGCTAAAGTATCCTTTGGATCTTCACCAACGGCGGAAGCCATGCCATGAAAAAATTGTAAATCCCAATAATGCGATCTTCCGGTAAAATTCCTTAGATCATTGGTAGTAGCCTTTCCTCCTTTATCAAACCTGTTTTTCCACATTATACCCGATGAAAAATCCCAGTTATCTTTTTTCTTATCATCAAAGAGCAGGAGCGCGGGATCATCATTCCAGATAACGCCCCTGAAGAATTCATTGGTGGGCTTATCGCTGCCAACTGAAACCCCGGCCGGTACGCTAACCGAAGAGTTTAGTAATGAAGCCAGGGTAATATTTTCATGGACTGGGTTATTAATGTTCCACGGTCCCTGTATTTGAAAACCTTCGGTTGGCCCGGCATTATATTTTTCTGCAAAATGAACCACCTGCACAATCAGCGTATCCGATTTATTATCAGTAGCCATTTGTTCGAAGGCCTTGATGAATTCCAGGAATGTTTCCGATTCTGGTCCCAGGGTTCGGGTAGCCGGATCATAGAAAGTAAAGTTCGTATCCTTTCCATCCGGAGATCCGCTACCGGTAATTTCGATAAGTATCCGCGCATGCGGCGAGAAATCTTCGTCTTCGCTGGCATCAGTGGTGATCCATAACGGCCCATATGCTTTTAACCAATCGATGTATTGCTGAAGGCCATAGCTTGCAGGCTGTTCGCTCACCATATCGAGCGTAGCGATAAAATCATCCTTCTCACTTGCTTTTAAAGGCTGCTTATTATTAAACTTCTGAAGATACTGATCTCCGGCTTCGGTCAATACCTGTGGTACAGTAAGCGAAGCGCTTTTCTTCCAGCTAACCATCATTGTTGCGGCAGTGGCCCAGCAGGCATTTACATTTTCTTGTTTTAGTAAGGGAACCAGGCCTTCTACCCTGGCTAGTATTTTCTCAGGTTCTGAAGAATTGATCTCAATAGATTCGCTATTGCCCTGGTTATCTGTTTTCTGAGCTTTCACATCTTTACCTTTATCCACAGCTTGGATAGCAGCATCTGTCAGCGATGGTTTTGCATTCTTTTGCTGTTCGATCTCCGCTTTTTTGCCTTCACCGCCATCAATCTGGGTTTGAATATGATCTTTCACCAGTTTGCCATAATCTTCCTGGTTGATTGCCCCGGTATCCTTAGCTATTTTAAGACTATCCATTATTTTTTCTGAATTCTGGGTGTTGTGGCTTTGCATAGCCATAGTCTTTGCCATTTCTGCAAATGCTTTTGCATTTTCCTGGTTAGACAGGTAGGTGCGGATCACATTTTGCTGGTTAGCATCGAGGCCGGTAACATCTTTAAAAATGCCTGCTTTACCCATTAGTTCAGAAAGTCCCGTCAATCCTGCCCCCGGAGCGGGTTCGGCAGGAGCATTCTGAATATTGATGATCGGCGCAGCAAAATCTTTAAAGGCGGCTTTCCAATCGGTAATGGTTGGCATAGGGGGAGTTAATGTGGCAATTGAAGTGGGCTCATCTGTAGTAAACTTTGTCCAATCCTGCGCTGAATTTTCTTTTATCTTTTCACAGGCATCGCACTGACCCTGTACCGCTTCGAGGAAAACACCCTTGGTTGGAACGCTGATCCTGTATGGAGGAACAGGCGTAAGCGGTTTATAATGATCGAATAGGGTTACATCAATCTTCTCTCCGGCTTCATTTCTTTGCACGATGTATGATTTACTGACTTTATACCCTGCGGCCACCGGTAGCACAAGAGCATTTCCCACCACGGTGATCAGTTCATTCTTCACTACTGAAGCAAGGCTCCTGTATCCTGCAGGAAGACCAAAAT
>JBDTVL010000038.1:0-10046 GCA_040007215.1 Flavitalea sp. | reverse complement strand
AGATGCGCAAGGGAATACTGGAATTCTGCATTCTGTCGGTCATCAGGCGTGGAGAGGCCTATCCATCGGATATTGTGGACGAGATGCGAGGGGCTAATCTTCAGATCCTGGAAGGCACTTTATATCCTTTGCTGACGAGGTTAAAAAATGCTTCGATGTTAACTTATCGATGGGTGGAGAGTAATTCAGGTCCCCCACGCAAATATTTTTCATTGACCGCCGAAGGCGAACTTTTCTATAAAGAACTCGAAGCCACCTGGTATGAGCTGGCCAATGCCGTAAACGCGCTGACCAGCAGGAAAGATTCGCTGACCACTGCGGCGAATGAAGACAACGCTATTGAACCTAAACCTACCAACTAACACCTCATCAGTCAAATACACATACAATGAAAAAAGTGATCAACATAAATTTTCAGGGAAGGGTGATTCCTATAGAGGAAACGGCCTATGAATCGCTGAAACAATATGTAGAAAGTCTTAGAAAATATTTTGCCCAGGAAGAAGGCCGCGATGAGATCATTAATGATATTGAAAGCCGAATAGCTGAACTTTTTTCTGAGCGTTTAAAGAAAGGACTTACCTGTATTACTGATGAGGACGTAGAAGCGGTGATCAGGAGTATGGGACGACCATCGGATTTTGAAGCGCAGGATGCAGAGAATATGACGGGGTCTACTCAGAATAAGAGGCAGAGCGCTTCCGCTCCTTTATCTTCTTATCCTGGGGGCGACGGCAGAAGAGGAAGGCTGTTCCGGAATGTCGATGATAAAATTCTTGGCGGCGTTTGCAGCGGGCTGGCTAATTATTTCCGGATAGACCCGGTGATCATGCGTATTCTTTTCGTGTTACTGTCGGGTATTCTTTTCTGGGTATATGTTCTTTTATGGATCATTGTTCCTTCTCAGTCTATTCAATCGAATATTACCAAAAGGTTACACCGTAGCCCCGAACACAAGGTAATAGGCGGGGTTTGCGGAGGTATTGCCGCTTATTTCAATATAGATATCTGGGTGCCGAGACTGATCTTTGCTTTACCGTTTTTACTTGCGGTGGTTTCAGGAGGTTTTCATTCTTTCCTCTGGAACTGGGATTTTGGTTTTATTCCGCGTTTAGTGTCGGGCTCTTTCGGATCAACGATGTTTGTTACCTACGTAATTCTCTGGATAGCCGTTCCGCTGGCCACTAGTGCAGCCGACAAGCTGGAAATGAGGGGCGAAAGGGTGGATCTTAATTCTATCCGTGATACGGTTAAGGAAGACCTGGAAAATTTTAAAACAAAGGCCGAGAAATGGGGTTCTGAAGTAAAGGATTCCGCTCAGCAGCTTGGTCTGCAGGCCAAACAATTCGGGCAGGATGCATCAGCGCAGGCAAAGTATTTTGCCAGTGAAGCCGCCCCTGTGGCGCGAAAAGCTGGCTCCGGCCTGGGTCATGCCATAGGCGTGCTGTTCAAGGCCTTCTTTCTGTTCATAGCGTCTATAGTGGCCATTTCGCTGTTCGGGGCTTTTATAGGTTTATTATTTGGCGGATTTGCACTGGCGCCATTGAAAAACTTTATCCTCGCCGGAGCTTTTCAAAACCTGTTATTCTGGTCGGGATTGTTCCTCTTCTTTGGCGTTCCGCTGGTAGCGTTAATTACCTGGGTTATCCGGAGGATCATGGGCGTACGGTCGAAAAATCATTACCTGGGATATATTTTTGGAGGCCTGTTTATTATTGGCCTGGTAAGCGTAGTAACGCTGGTGGCCATGGTAGGCGGTAATTTTAGCAGCAGAAGCAGGTTATCGGAAGAGCAGGTGAGTATTGTTCAGCCTTCAAAAGGCAAATTCTTTTTTCGCTCTGAGATAAAGGATTGGAAAAGCAATCACCATGAATTTTTCGGATTTGATATGGACGATGATTTCCCTTTTTATGATCTCGACCAGGACTCGGTCAGGATTAATACCATCAGGGTGAGTATGGCTAAAAGCAGCGATTCTGCCTTTCATGTTTACCGGGTAAGATCCAGCCGTGGCAATACAATAAGCGATGCCGCAGTTTTAGCCGGAAAAATACAGTATGAACCTATACAAAGAGATAGTATCCTGGAATTACCCAGAACATTCAGCTTGGATAAGAAAGATAAATTCCGGAACCAGCGTGTAATGATCGTTGTGGAGATTCCTGTAGGCAAAAAAGTACAGTTCGATCGTAATATCAGGGATTTTATCTGGTTTGAAATAAATCATGACAGGAATGGATTCCGGGTCGATGATAACTGGCATGACCGTGAGGATCTGTTTAACCCGGAACCCGGAGCGGAATACATGATGACTACAGAGGGCCGTCCCGACAGAACAGATAAGAAAGATGATAATGACGACGACAAGGAAGATGCTTCTGAAATCAAACGTATTCAGAAAGAAGAGGATTCTGCTAAAAATCAAAAAATGCAAGAGGAAAAAGCTGCAAAAGATCAAAGAATAAAGGAAGAGAAGGAGGAAAGGGCAAGAAAAAAAGAAGTGGACAACCAAAGCGATAGTTCACAAAAAAACAGATGGAAGCGCGAGTTCGGGACGCTTTGGGAAACCTCATCCGGGTAACGATTCCAACAACCCCATCGCTCCGGTTTCGGAGCTTTCAAGGCTGATCTGAGTTGGGTTATGCGTCTATTTTCTTTTTATTGGTTGGCTTCAGCGCAACCTTTATTTTTGCGCATTATTCCACCATACGATCACCTTATGAAATATACTCCCTTCACTGAAAAACATAAGGCGCTTGGCGCAAAAATGGCTGAATTTGCCGGGTACTACATGCCTATTTCTTATTCAGGGATTAATGATGAGCACCAGGCTGTCCGTAACAATGCAGGTATTTTCGATGTTAGCCATATGGGTGAATTTATTCTGAAAGGAGAGCATGCCCTTGATCTTATTCAGCGTGTCACTACTAATGACGCTTCCAAACTTACGGCAGGGAAAGCGCAATACAGCTGTTTACCCAATGACGAAGGGGGCATAGTAGATGATCTGCTGGTGTATTGCCTGGAGGAGAACAAAACTTATATGCTGGTAGTGAATGCTTCCAATATTGATAAAGACTGGAACTGGATCAGCAGATTCAATGACCGCATGGTAGAAATGCATAATATTTCTGAAAAAACATGCCTTTTGGCGATTCAGGGTCCTTCCGCTACCAGGTTGCTACAGCCGCTTACTGATGTAGACATCCTTAATCTGAAATATTACACCTTTGTAAAAGGCAATTTTGCCGGCGTGGATAATGTATTGATCAGCGCAACAGGGTACACGGGTGCAGGCGGCGTGGAAATTTATTTTGAGGACCGCGATGGCGCGGCAGAAAAGATATGGGACGCGATTTTTAAAGTGGGGGTCGCCGGTGGCCTTAAGCCAATCGGACTTGGAGCAAGGGATACTTTAAGACTGGAAATGGGTTTTTGTTTATATGGAAATGATATCGACGATACCACTTCTCCTCTCGAAGCCGGACTGGGATGGATCACCAGGTTCAACAAAAAATTTACCTCTTCAGAAATATTCGAACAGCAAAAATTACAGGGACTAAAACGCAAACTTGTAGGTTTTGAAATGATCGATAAAGGCATTCCAAGGCATGATTATGTGATCAGGGACACGGATGGAGCCGTTATCGGTAAAGTTACTTCGGGCACCCAGTCGCCAACGCTGGGCAAGGCTATAGGAATAGGCTATGTTGAAAAGAAATATTCCGATCTTGATTCGGATATTTACATCCAGGTACGAGATAAGATGCTGAAGGCAAAAGTGGTGAAGTTTCCGTTTGTATAAACCTATACCCATGCCCAATCTTCATTTAACCACATTTGTCGCCGCCCCGGTTGGAAGGGTTTTTGATCTTTCCCGGAATCTTGCCGTATGCAAATATGTATTTCACAGCAGGAAAGAAATTTTTACATCAGGCGCTGGCTCTACACTTTTGGTGAGTGGTGAAACAGCTACCATCACCGCTAAACATGCGGGTAAAACACGTTCCTGCATGCTGCGGTTAACCGATCTTCGAAAGCCTTTATTATTTGTGGAAGAACAGGTTAAAGGCGATATGCAGCATTTCCGGCATGAGCATCATTTTAAAGAAGTGAATAATGGAACTATCATGATAGACATGATAGAATTTGGAATGCCCCGTGATATAATAGGAAAGCTGCTGGCTAAAATATACCTGGCAAAATATATTGAAGAATTGGTCCTGAAACGTCATGAAGCGATAAAGCTTTATGCGGAAACAGAAAGATGGCGGGCGGTGCAGTAGTAATCAATAACAACACATGAGCATTAAGAAACCCGAATTATATACTGTTCTTTCTCCTTCGTTACTGAACCTCTATGAAGTAAAAGATGTTATCATTGTTGTGATAGATGTGCTTCGCGCAACATCTACCATTGCCGCTGCGTTGTATAATGGAGCAAGTTCTGTTATACCAGTAGCGGAAATAGCCGAATGTATTGCATTAGGAAAAGCATCCGGAGGAATTACAGCGGGAGAAAGAGATGGTAAAATAGCCGATGGACTGGAATATGGAAATTCACCTTTCGAATATCCCAGGACGTTCATTGAGGGTAAAACGCTGGTATTGACTACTACTAACGGCACTAAATTATTGCATATGGCCCTTGCCGCGGGAGCAAGCCATATTATTACAGGATCTTTCCCAAATCTAAGCGCTGTTTCTAACTACCTGATCAACGAAAAAAGACCTGTATTGCTGGCATGCGCAGCCTGGAAGGGCAGGGTTAACCTGGAAGATATGCTGTTTGCCGGCGCTGTTATCAGCAGGCTTAAAGCACATTTCAGCATTAATTGCGATTCTTCCGCGATGGCAGAAACGATGTATTCAACTGCAGGAGGTGATTTATTTGAATTCCTTAAGCAAAAAGGAGCATCACATTATCATCGGCTCATGGGTTACGGATTAGAGAAAGACCTCCGGTATTGTTTAACCCAGGATATAGCCAATGTACTGCCTTTCTACGAAAATGGACGACTGGCGGTAAAATAGCGTTTTTGAGCCGTGGCGCTGGATTCTATCATATCTGTATCCATTTTACGCGGCTAAAAAATTTTGCTTTTTATTAATTTAACTGTATTATTGTGTTGGAATAAGGCTGATTAGTGATCCCTGAATCTCACAAACTCATCAGTTTACAGCGTTCCAGTCAATATAAACTCATTTCAAAAGAATTTTCAACAAACCAAGTTTGGTTGTTTTGATCAAGTGGTAAACTCTCAAGTTTTTTTATGTACGACATTCTGCAATTGAACGACATGCTCGTTCCTGAGCTGCTGGATATAGCTGAGCAGCTTAAAATTCCCAACGCCAAAAAACTCGATAAGCAGGAACTAATTTATAAAGTTCTGGATAAACAGGCGGTAACAGCCAGCGATCCTAAAACTTCCTCCCAGGAAGATAAAGGAAGAAGGAAAAGGGTGATTAAAACGACTACCGCTAATTCAACTGAAGAAGCGATAGTAGAAAGCGGCGATGATCATAAAGAGGTCAAAGAAGTTAAAAAGGAAGTTCCTAAAAAGAAAGCGCCTGAAAAAGCGATCATCCCCGTAAAAAAACCACGTCGCAAGCAGGACGATGAAGAAGAGAATAGCAATAATAATTTTTCCGACAGGCAGCCAACCGCCGAACAGCAGGAAAAAAACGAGATAAACGCGAAGCAGGAAGAAGAAAATAACCAGGAAGATCAGCAGCAGCCGGAAGAGTCAGGACAGGCGCAGATGGAGAATGGACAAAATAATCCTTCGAATGAGCAGCAGAAAAGCTATCCTCATCGCCGCGAATCTGTTTTCAATATTGAATTCGATGGTGTGATCAATGCCGAAGGCGTATTGGAAATGATGCCTGATGGATATGGATTCCTGAGAAGCAGCGATTATAACTACTTAAGTTCTCCGGATGATATTTATGTTTCTCCCTCACAGATAAAATTATTTGGATTAAAAACAGGCGATACCGTTTTCGGAGCCGTTCGTCCTCCGAAAGAAGGAGAAAAATATTTCGCTCTGCTGAAGGTAGAAAACATTAACAGCAAGAGCCCTGAAGATGTAAGGGATCGTGTTCCTTTCGATTACCTAACGCCATTGTTCCCATTTGAAAAGCTGAATCTTTTCACCACGCCAAATGGTTACAGCACCAGGATGATGGATCTGTTTACGCCTATTGGTAAAGGACAACGAGGTCTGATAGTGTCGCAGCCCAAAACAGGTAAAACTGTTTTACTGAAAGATGTTGCCAACGCGATAGCGGCTAATCACCCTGAATGTTACCTGATGGTGGTACTGATCGATGAACGTCCGGAAGAAGTAACCGATATGGAAAGAAGCATCAAGGGTGAAGTAATCGCTTCCACCTTCGATGAGCCCGCCGAAAAACATGTTAAGGTTTCTGCTATCGCCCTGCAGAAAGCTAAACGGCTGGTAGAGTGCGGACATGATGTGGTGATACTTCTCGATTCTATTACGCGACTCGCTCGCGCGCATAACACGGTTGCTCCCGCTTCCGGTAAAGTATTATCGGGCGGCGTTGAAGCCAATGCCATGCAGAAGCCTAAACAATTTTTTGGCGCAGCCAGGAAAATTGAAAATGGCGGTTCACTGACTATATTGGCTACCGCACTGATTGATACAGGGTCTAAAATGGATGAAGTGATCTTTGAAGAGTTTAAAGGAACCGGTAATATGGAACTTGTACTCGACCGACGCCTGGCTAACAGGCGTGTATTCCCCGCCATTGATCTTGTCGCTTCTTCAACAAGGCGTGATGATCTGCTGCTTGAAAAAGATGTTCTTCAGCGCATCAACCTGCTTCGCGTATACCTTACCGATATGAACACGGAAGAGGCTATGAATGAACTGCTGAGAAGAATGAGAGGAACAAAGGATAACCAGGAGTTCCTGGCTAGTATGAACGGATAAAAAAATCTGGTAAAATATTATGTTGGATGATGCCGCCTTTAATTGGGCGGCATTGTCATTGATAGCAGAACTCACTCCTACCCCTCATCACGGCATGATTTTTTAAAGCATCATCTAAAATATCGTCATGAAAAAAACCGCTATACTGTTATCGATGATCATTATGGCTGCCTGTTCAAATAGCGGCCCCTCAAAGGATGGTGAGAACCAGCTTTCTGAACCTGCGCAGAACAGCGGCCCCGCTACAGAGGCTGACCGTGCCATTGATGCGGCGAAAGATTCAACAGGCGGTAATCCTGGTTTGGATACTTTACAACGCAACACGCTGCCAAAATAGTTATTGGATAATTACGCCTTTGAGCCTTTCCTTTCTCCAGGAGTTCATTTTCTGCTGTACGCCGACAGTATCTGTAGACTGATAAAGGTAAAAAGTGTGAGTAGGTAAATGATATTTCCATATCAGGGGAACCTGCGATGTTTCATCAGGAGCATCCTGAAAACCTATCAGCACAAGATTGTCTTCATCTATCCATCCTCCTTCTTCAATAGTTCCGCTGGGACCGAGAAATACAAGGCGTTTCTTTTCTTTGTTTTTCAGGTCGATAAGATTGATTTCCGTATCCGGACCTTCTTCCCGTCCGATCAGTTTGCCATCCTTAGTTCTGGTGATAGATGTATTGTAACTATCGAGGTCGAGAGCAAAAGAACTGTCGGGCGAATATTTCAGGAACTGGCCATAATTGTCAAAATAGGTTTTATCTGGCTGGAACCGGGAGCTGGTTACCGAATCGTCTTTCCAGGTATCTACCATATGGAAGCGACTCCAGTCAAAATCCTTTAACCTGGCTTTTGCAAAAGTCGAATATCCCGACCGGTTAAAAAAGCTGATGGTTTCGTTGGTCAGTGTGGTATCTACTACTTCCACTTGATCGTGTTCATTCCTGGGCAATGCATCAGTCCGCGGTTCATTTTTAGGATCGTTTTTACAGGCATATACAGCCAGCGAAAGGCATCCGATAAGTATCCATTTTTTCATGATCATCCTTTAATAGCGTCAATTTTGGAAGCGAGCTTACGATCTTTATCGGTAATGGTATTTCCGGCATCATGCGTGGAAAGGCTTATCTCCACTGTATTCCAGGTGTTAGTCCACGAGGGATGATGGTCCATTTTTTCAGCAGCCAGCGCAACTCTTGTCATAAAGGCGAAAGCTTCTGAAAAATCCTTGAATTCGAATTTTTTATGCAAGGTATTATTTTGTTCTTTCCACATAGGTGTTATTTTGAGATAAATAAAATGTTAAACTGATTAGAAAATCAGGTGTCCTTTGTGCCTGATTTTTTCCGGTGTGAGTTCCATGACCATCTGAACGCCTGCAATATTTTTTATAACGTTCATAATATCTTTTAATAGTTCATCGCTAACGCTGTCGCCTTTTAACAGGTATAAAAAATCCAGGTGCCTGAATTCGGGCAGCAGGTATTCGCCGTCAAATTGATTATTATACAAATAATGAACCAGGGTAGCATTGGGCTCGGCATATTGAAAAACGGCAAAATAGTAGTTGCGTTGTTTCTTGGTCAGTTGAATTTCAATTTCGTTGTTATTACGGAAATCGAAAGTTAGTAAATGATTCAGGTTCCAGCAGAGCAGGTAGTCTTTTATAGGCGCAACGATACCGACCAGTCTTGTACCTTGAAAAAAATCTTCTTCAAGATCATCGATATTTAGTTTCAACTTCATGTACCTATCAGTTTTTAACTGTTAGAATTCTACCTCTGCCTGCTTCAGCTCCTTACCTCTTTTAAAGAGAACTTTTGTTTTGTCTCCTTTTTTAAAGGTAGATAAAGCCTGCATATATTGCTCCAAGGAAGATGTGGAATAGTCTGCCAGTTGAACAATGATGTCAGCGGCTTGCAGTCCTGCTTTTTCAGCCGGCCTTCCGGCGGAAACGCCGTCAACCCTTATTCCTGTGCCATTGAAGGTATAGTCCGGAAGAATGCCCAGCGTTACGGTGAACCTGGCAGAGCCAGATATCTGCCGTTCGCGGGTTTGCTGAAAAGCCAGTTTGCTTATGGGGCTTGTTTTGTCAATAATATCAAGAATATATTTAACGATATACATTTCGCCGGTGTAATTGATCTTGTCAATATCATCGCTGGGTTTATGGTAATCGGGATGAAGGCCTGTAAAGAAAAATAATACGGGAATATTTTTCCTGTAAAAAGAGGTGTGATCGCTGGGGCCTGTTCCGCTGGAATCATACTTAAGGGAAAAATATTTAGCGCTGCTCAATGAGCCAAGTGTTTGACCCCAGGATGGGGATGTTCCGTAACCGCCGACAGTAAGGCTCCTGGCGCTGTCATTAAGCCTTCCCACCATATCCATATTGATCATATAGCTCACCTGTTTCAGATCTATGGAAGGATGTTCGGTGAAATATTTTGAACCATAAAGGCCGGCCTCTTCTCCCGAAAAAGCGATGAAAAGGTAATTGCTGGTTTTTTTCTTCGATTGTTTTAGCAACCTGGCCAATTCAATAAGGGCAGCGGTTCCGCTGGCATTATCGTCGGCTCCGTTATGCACCTGGTTAATAAAAGCCGGCGACAGCGCCTCTCCGTCTTCTCCAAAACCAATATGATCGTAGTGGGCGCCTATGATTATCGTATGTCCGGCTCCGTTATCCAGGTAACCGGCTATATTATTACCTGTTCTTTTTTTATCGCCTATATCAACCTTAAGTTTTATGTCGAGCATGGCCGATTCGTCGCCCAGATATTTTTTCCTGGCAGCCCTGGCGACATAGAGCACGGGAATAGGCGCCATTTCTGTTTTAGTTTTTCCATCGAAGGCCAGATCCTTATTTTCGGTATTGTTATATATAAAAAGCGCAGTGGCGCCTTTAGCGGCGACTTTTTTGGCCTTCTGCTGAATTGTTTCCAGCAGATCAGCATGAGGATTGCCGCTGGTTTCTTCCAGTATATCTTTCAGGTCGGTAAACCAGGGAACGCCTTTTTCGGCCAGGGCTACGGCTACTGCCGCCTCAATACGCTTATTGGCGCTGAAGGGAAAGGGAAAATAATCTGT
>JBDTVL010000037.1:0-10132 GCA_040007215.1 Flavitalea sp. | reverse complement strand
TATCGGAAATGATCGGTAACCTGAACAATTCTCAGAAGATCAAAATCAAACTCACAACCAAAGGAGTTGGTAAAGTGTATATAGACGGTAATATCAAACTGATGGTTTTCCGGATCGTACAGGAGCAGCTCAATAATATCCTGAAGCATTCCAAAGCCTCTGAAGCCGAGATTAAATTGGTCGTGTCCAAAGAAAATCTTAATATAACAGTCACGGACAATGGTATTGGGTTCGATACAAGGAAAAAAATCAGGGGAATAGGGCTTACTAATATCACCAGCCGCGCTGAAGTACATAACGGGCAGGTAAAAGTTATCAGTTCTCCAGGTCATGGATGCACCTTGAAGATCATTATACCGGTTTAAATTCAATTCTTATGCCAAAAATCTCCGTAATGATCGTAGATGATCACACGCTAATCAGGGAAACATGGTCTTTTCTGTTGGGAAGAAATGAAAACTTTGAAGTAATAGCCGAGGTTGGCGACGGACAAACGGCCATTGATACTGCCCGCGATAAACGCCCCCAGATCGTATTGCTGGATATCAATATGTCGCCTATGAACGGTTTCGACATTTTGAAGATGATCAGGAAGCAATCGCCAGGATCTAAAGTGATAGCGGTATCTATGCATTCACAGCCGGCCTATGCAAAAAAAATGCTGCGGCTTGGCGCAAAAGGTTATGTAACCAAAAACTCGCCCCGCCAGGAAATGCTCGATGCAATGGTTGAAGTGGAGAAGGGTAATATTTATATCTGTCAGGAAGTAAAGAATATTCTTTCAGACCAGATGCTGGGAGAGGAAGAAAATACGGCAGGTCTTAACCAGCTTTCAGAAAGAGAAATAGAGGTGATCAACCAGATCAGGGATGGTTTATCCTCTAAAGAAATAGCCGACAAACTAACCATATCCATTAAAACGGTGGAAGTTCACCGGCATAACATACTCAAAAAACTAAAGGTCAAGAATACTGCATCGTTGATCAATTACATTAATTCAAGCGGGTTATAGCCAGCCATCGCTGTTTATATTGCAGATCTTTTTTAAGCAGCTATGATGAAAACTATTCTTCTGATACGGCATGCCAAGAGCAGCTGGAGTAATTTTTCCATAAACGATTCCGAACGCCCATTAAATGAGCGGGGAAAGAAAAATGCGCCACAAATGGCAAAAAGGCTATTAAAGAAAAAAATAGCTATTGATGCCTTCCTGTCGAGCCCTGCCTCAAGAGCTTTAACTACCGCGCAGTTATTTGCGAAAGAGTACGGGTATTCGGCAAAGAACATTATCGTGATGCCCGAGCTGTATATGGCTGGTCACGCGGCTTTTATTACAGCAATCAGCTCGGCCCCTGAAGAAGCGAAAACGATCGCTGTTTTTTCGCATAACTATGGCATTACAGAATTCGCTAATTCGCTTGGCGTTGCGCGTATAGACAATATGCCCACCTGCTCTATATTTGCGTTTACCGCAGCAATAGATAGCTGGCAGGATTTTAACAATAGCGTTAAAACCTTTGCTTTTTTTGATTCCCCCAAGGCCGTTCCGGGCGATGCCGATTAGTGTTTTTACTGAAAAAGGTAGCGTACAAATACGCCTTTTCTTTCTAATAGTCTGCTGTAAGGAATATTCGGGGCTATGTACAATCAAAAATTGTATTTATATTCGGTATCTGCATCCTCTATTCTGAAAAAAGACTCAGCAATTCCAATCCCCGAGTTATTTTTTTAATCTCAAATCATAGCTACAATGCTACGCCATTTCAGAAGGTTTGCTGCCGTTTTATTATTATTGTCGGCCATTCAGGATATTCATTCGCAGGTTAATTGCGTGAATTATGACAGCAGGTATCCCATAACCAGCACAAGCGGAAAAAAATATCTGTGGAATCCTGTGTGGAACTTTCCGACTCTTAAACAGAAAAAAGTAAGCAATTTAAATATAGGCAATACAGGCATGTGGCGAGGATTACTGGAATACCTGCCTGCCAGTTATAAACTGGCTGCCAACAGCGCTAAAAAATACCCGGTCATTATTTATTTCCATGGCGGTGGCTCCAAAGGATTGGGCTCTGCCCTGGAACTCTGCAGGTTATTCAAAGACAGAGGCGGCGATTCAGTTACCTATAAAGCCGTTCCTGGGCAGGTGGAGCGTAATACGGGCCTGTTCACCCAGTCATACGGCGGCGTGAACTATGAATACATTGTTATCAGTCCGCAGTTTACGCAATACACGAGGTTACAGCCAGGCGTGCCCGATAAATTTCCGAGCGCCAAAGAAGTGGAAGCGGTGATCAATTATGTGGTGGCTACCTATCGTATCGATTCGCGCAGGATCTATCTTACCGGGTTCAGTAATGGCGCTAATATGATCATCGAATATGCAGGCAGCAGCGTGGCACGTGCCAAAAGAGTGGCGGCAATAATGCCCGTATCACTTTGCTCGCAACTGGGTCATATCAGTAACAAGTCGATGGGGGTTTTTGCAAAAAATATCGGCCTGGCAAAACTTAAAACATGGTTTGTATTCTGCGAAGCCGATAACTGCGGCAGCGGCCCGGCGCTGAATGTGCCCAATGCATGGGTGGACAGTATACGGAAAGTGCCTGGCAATTATCCTCCGAGGTATACCAGGCTAAGAAATATTAATCCGGCCACCTTATACAATTGCAGTGACACGCTGTTGCACGATGCCTGGAGCAGGGCCTACGATCCAAACTTTAAGGCCAGCTTTAATTATACCACTTCTGCTTCACAGGTTAATGATGGCATCAACCTGAATATGTATCAATGGTTTGCCAGGCAGATCAGCCCGGCGGCTACTACAGTCGCCGCTTCGAGTTTCAATACCCGGTTATCGGAGGATAAAGTGGAACTGACATGGAACACCACCGAAGAGATTGAGAATAGCTCTTTCTCCATTGAAAGAGCGGGTCCCGATCAGCAGTATTTGCCTATTACCACCCTGCCCGGAGCGCTCAATAGCGAAACAGAAAAAAAATATGCTTTCACCGACATGCATCCGCTGGATGATCTGAGCTTTTACCGCCTGGTGCAGACAGATATGGACGGAAGCAGGAACTATATAGATATCCGGAAAGTGGTGAACCAGAAGCTGAATAAAGGCGGGGTGATTATTTCGCCAAATCCTTTCAATGCCGAAGTATCTGCTTTTGTATCGCTCGATAAATCGCAGAAAGTAAATATTATGCTGGCCGATATGACAGGAAAGATCATTCAGTCTGTTAATGGTATTTACAGTCGGGGAAGTTCCGAAGTAAAGCTGAATGTGCAGGACCTGCCGAGTGGCGTTTACCTGCTGAAAGTATCAGGAGAAAATTTCAGTAATGTCAAAAAGATTGTAAAAAAGTAAATTTAATATTGTTTTCAATTAATCTCAGATATTCTGGGTAATTTGAATCTCCTTTTTTGATCCGTTTTCTTTTGCAAAGACCTGCTTCTTCCAACCCTAGAAAAAAAGTTGCTTTTACCTCAAATTATAAGGTTATGTTTTTTAATAAAAAGAAATGTTCTTTTTTTATTCTGATATTTTTTAGTGTTACGACAGCTATCGCGCAGACAGAATGTATTGATTATGATATAGCGTCTTATCCTAAAACGGTTAATGCGATTTCCTATCCATGGAATGGAAGCGCCTGGAATTTTACCAATATGAAACAGAATAAAGTTACAGGCCTGAATATTGGCGGTAATGGTATGTTTAAAGGATTGCTAGAATATAAGCCTTCTAGTTATAGTCTGCCTGCGAATAGTTCAAAAAATTATCCTGTAATAATTTTTTTCCATGGCTTCGCTTCAAGAGGCGAAGGCACTGTTGATAACCTATGCAGAATTTTAAAGGATCGCGGTTCAGATCTTGCCACCCATAAATCATTGCCAGGAAGAGTAGAAAGAGAGACATCTTCTTTCACTCAGAATGATGGAGTTAATACTTATGAGTACCTGGTTATTTCTCCCCAGTTTACTGTATATAACAGACCGGCAGATGAATCGCTCCCTTTCCTCTTTCCCAGCGCTGATGAGGTAGAGAATGTTATAGACTATGTAGTTTCTCACTATCGTATTGATGAGCGTAGAATCTATTTGACAGGGTTAAGCAATGGAGCTAACATGATTGTTGAATATGCTTCAAGTAGCGTGGCAAGAGCAAAAAGGGTAGCTGCAATTATGCCGGTGTCTTTTTGTTCAAAAATCACTTCATTACGGAATACGGAAAGGAATTATGTGCCTCAGAATATTGGCGCCGCTGGTCTGCCAACCTGGTTTGTACAATGTACTATAGATAATCCATGTACAATAGATTTCCCTACGGAATGGGTAAATGCAATACAAGCCACTTCCGGAAGCGTCGCGCCAAGATTTACAGTGCTAAACAATTCAAACACAGATGCCTTATATCAGTGCAGCGATTCTTTAACGCACGATGCATGGAGCAGAGCATACGACCCTAATTTTAGAAAGAGCTTTGTAAACGGAACGGGCGCAAACGATGGCATAAATAAAAATATGTATGAATGGTTTACGCAGCAAACAAATGCAGCTTTACCCGTTAAACTAAAGACTTTTACCGTAAGATTAATAGAAGACCATGTTGAATTGAAATGGATTACCAGTGATGAGAAAGATAACGCTTCTTTTACCATTGAAAGAGCTGCCTCTGATCAACACTACAATTCAATAGGAGTTATCCCGGGAGCAATAAATAATACAGGAGATAAAGACTATTCTTTCATTGATAACAAGCCTTTGGATGGAATTGGTTTCTATCGTCTTGTTCAAACAGATATCGATGGCGAAAAAACCTATTTTGATATTAAACGGATCATCAATGCTAAAGATAAAAAATCAATGGTCATCATTTCTCCCAATCCGGTAGGCACAGCCATTGCCGCTTTTATCAGTATTGAAAAAACACAGAAAGTATTTCTGTCGCTGACCGATATGACAGGAAAGATACTCAGGAGCGTTAATGGTATTTATGGCCAGGGAAGTTCTGAAGTAAGGATAAGCGTAAACGATCTTCCCAAGGGAATTTATCTTTTAAAAGTTTCCGGAGAAAATTTCAGCAGCGCTCAGAAAGTGTTTAAGAAATAGCGGTTAAATTATTAATGAACCGGCCAATCGTTTCCTTATACAATTCCATATTTGCTTCGGTGAATTGAAAATCAAAATTTTTCGCCTGGCTTTCCGCCTCTGCAATAGAGAAGTTTTTCTGGTGAATGGTCAACGCCCATTTTTTAGACTGCAAGTATTTACCAAGATATTCCTGCTCCTGTTGCCCAGGCGTTGGAATAAGGATCATTTTTTTCTTCAGCTTCAGCAGATCCATGACCGTAGTATATCCCGAGCGGCTGATAATAAGCGAAGAGGATTCTATCAGTTTATTTAGTTCTTCTGCGCCTGCATGATTAATGATCAGCGTGCCTTTTATTTGTGGAAGCACATCATTATTTCCCGGTATACCACGAACCAGCGCCGAGCGTCCCGGAAGATTCTTTAATTGCAGAAGAATACGGTTTTCAAGAATAGTGCGCTGTGGCTCGGGTCCTGAAAGAATGATCAAACGATCATATAATAAGGAGGAGGGCCGTTGAATAAATCGCGACAGGCAGCCTATATAATAAGTAGGGATAGAGGGAAGTAAAGCGGGATGAGAAAGCTTTCCTGCGGCATTATCACTGCCTTTAAAATCGGGTATCCAGCATTCACTGAAACGAGAAATAAACTGGTAGGTAAACCGTTGTATTAAAAGGTTTATCAAATGGCTTGCGCCAGTTCGGATATAAAGCTGGTGAGTAATGAAGACGGATGGCGTTTTTTGGGCAAAAAACCCATACCGGTTGTCCGAAATCACCGCATTTACAGGCGTTTTAAGCAGAAACTGGTGAATCCAGAAATTTTCTTTCTTGATTTTAATCAAAATCTTTGGGGCCTGCAACGTTATTAAAAATGCTGTAAAAAGCTTATTTCTACCATATTTCAGCTCATATCCATCGAGGTGAACAAATCTCACTTCAGGAAATTCTGGACTTAGGAGTTTCTTTTGTATTGAATTACAGGCTATTATAACGGTTGCGCCCGATTTAAGCATTTCCCTGATCAGGGGAATGCAGCGGGTAGTATGCCCCAGGCCCCAGTCGAGAGGAGAAACCAGGAATAGGGGTTTTTCCTTACCTGTGTTAATTTTCTCATTTTGAACCAATTTGAGGTACTTTATTTGATGTAAAATAGTTTAATTTAGAAGGACCAATATATGAAGAAGGTCAACCATCGATTGATTTATTTGTTAATTTTTATCAGTTTTATCGCTGCAAGCTGCAGCGCTGGGAACCGCATGGGCGGATCCTCTAAAAAGTGCGGCTGCGGTGCAAATAAGGGCTTTGTTGGTTATTAAAATCCTAATAAGAAATGAAAACACCTAATCGCGATTTGCTTGTACTGGTTAAAGACAATCATCTTGATAAAGATGCTATCGAATTTGAATTGGAGCAACTGAACCAATTGTTATTTGTCTTCGAAACGATCGACAATCTTTGTACTGCCCATGAAGTATTTGATTTGAACAAATACAAGATCGTGAGCTCCCCCAAAGTAGTCAGACAAATACTAAAGCAAAAGGAAATAAAACCTTTTGTATTTATATCCAATAAGAATTAATTCAACCATTCTCGTTTTACTAAGTAAGTTCCTCAAGGGCTTTTTTCAATTGCCCTAACATGGATGGTATTTCCTCTTTTTTACAAGTTCCTACACTAAGCCTGTACCAGTTTGAGTTTTCAGGCGCCCCAAATGCATAGAATGGCACTACCGCCAATTTAGCCTTATTCAGTAAATAACTGGTTACTTCAGTTTGAAGCCCAATAGTCTTGCCCTCAGCAGTTTTCTTTCCAGCCAGGTCGATCTGAATAGTCAGGTAAATAGCGCCTTCAGGAGCAATGGCATTTACCGGCAACCCCAACTTTTTAAGCTCCATGAATCCATCATAAATAGTGCGGAGTCTTATTTCCACTTCCTGCCGGAAATGATGCAGATAAGCATCAATACTTTTATCGTCTGCCAGGAATGCAGCCACAGCTTTTTGTTCGGCCATAGGCGCCCAGGCGCCTATATGTGTGAGTATGGCTTTCATTTTAGAAATGATCAGCTCAGGGCCCATTGCCCATCCTACACGAACGCCTGTTGCAGCAAATACTTTACTGATCGCATCTATATAGATAACATATTCTTTCATGCCGCTGCGTAAAGCAACCGGGTCATAATGAACAATATCGCCGAAGGTTAGCTGCCAGTACATCTGATCAAACATCAGGTAAAGTTTTTTTTGACCGGAAGGCCGGGAAGCATTTTCTTCCAGGATCATATCGCAGATCGCTTCCAGAGATGCCTTGCTGAAAGTAGTGCCTGTAGGATTCTGCGGCGAGCATAGCGCTATCAGCGTAGCGCCTTTGACGTGAGGACGTATATCGTCGGCGCCGGGCATAAACTTATTTTCGGCGACGGCTTCTATCACTATATGTTCGGCGCCTACAAAATGAGAATAATGATTATTATTCCATGATGGAGTGGCATAAATCACTTTATCGCCTTCATCGCAGATGGCCCTGAAAACCGCGTAGATCAGCGGTCTGCCGCCTCCGGCTACCAGGATTTCAGAAGGATCATAACTGATCTTTTGCCTGCGTTGAATGTAAGCTGCAATGGCTTCTCTCAGGTCAGGATTACCTTCCGCTGAAGGGTAATTGGTAAAATGGCGCTGGTAGGCCAGTATGATTTCTTCTTCCAGTTCTTTTGGAATAGGGAAGATAGAAGGATCAAAATCGCCGATGGTAAAGTTGTATATCTTTTCTCCCTGACGGATCTTTTCACGTATTTCACCTCCCAGTTTTACGATTTCTGAACCTATCAATGTTTCCGATAAATGGGAGAGCTTCATGAGCGTGAATTTTCTTTTCTTTCTTTCCAGAGTTCGTTGAATGTTTTTTCAGGGAATTCCAGTTCTGCCCGTTGTTTTGACCAGCCTTTAAATAATTTGCCGATCATCCAGTTTTTGATCTTTTGATTACCGGCATTCATCAGCTTTCGGCTGAGGCTTGCTTTTTTCCATACTTTCCAGGCCAGCTTTTCCTGCCACCCGTACTCGCCTTCCTCCACTGCTTCGCCCCTGTTTTCGAGCAGCAATTCATGGAGATTGATCTTCACGGCGCAAACCTCCGTGCAGGCGCCGCAGAGCGACGATGCATAGCTGAGGTGTTTCCATTCCTTCATGTCATTCATTTGCGGCGTGATTACCGATCCTATTGGTCCGCTGTAGGTGGCGCCATAAGCATGGCCGCCAATATTTTTATATACCGGGCAGGCATTGAGGCAGGCGCCGCACCGGATACAGTAAAGGCTTTCCCTCATTTTTTCATTCTTCAGAATATGGGTGCGGCCATTATCCAGTAAGATAACATACATATCGTCGGGCCCGTCTGTTTCTCCAGGCTGGCGCGGACCGCTGATAATGGAATTGTATACGGTAACCCATTGACCGGTGCCATAGGTGGCTAATAGCGGCCAGAATAGGCCCAGGTCAGTCATGGAAGGAATTATTTTTTCTATGCCTACAATAGCGATATGTGTTTTTGGAAAGGAGCAGCTTAACCGGCCATTACCCTCATTTTCGGTTAATGCTATACTGCCGGTGTCGGCAATGATAAAATTGGCGCCGGTGATACCCACCTGTGCTTCTGTAAATTTCTTCCTGAGTTTTTCGCGGGCTACCTGTGTCAGTTGTTCGGGCGATAATCCGGGAGCGGTATGTAATTTCTCATAAAAAAGTTTCGCTACATCTTCCTTGCTTTTATGCATGGCCGGCGTAACAATATGATAAGGCGCTTCGCCATCAAGCTGCTGAATGTATTCGCCAAGATCTGTTTCTACGCTTTCAATATTATTTTTCGTCAGAAAATCATTGATATGAATTTCTTCCGTTACCATGCTTTTGCTTTTCACTACGGTAGAGCACTGTTTGGCTGTACAGATCTTTAATATTTCCTGCTGCGCTTCTTCAATAGTTTCTGCCCAGATCACTTTGCCCCCGCGGGCCATGAAATTAGATTCAAAAGCTTCGAGGTATTGATCCAGCGATTCGAGGGCGCGCCATTTTGTATTTTTTGCTCTTTCCCGGGCCAGGTTTACATCTGTGAATTGTTTTTTGCCCAGCGGCACGGAAACATTATACCGGTTAATATTAAAGTTGATCTTTCGGCGGTGATCAAGATCGGCGGCTTTAATGGAGCTTTTTGCTATAAAAGAGGAAGATGATTCACTCATAACAAAACGGAATGTCCGGCTGTGGCCGGTATTTACAAGTCAGATTTGACAGGTTTTCCAGGGCTGTCTGTTTTCGTCTCAAAATGATCGTGCGCTATCTTTTCGAGAGCGGAATAAAAATCTTCTCCGTATTTGCGCACTAATGGTTCTTTCAAAAACTGGTAAACAGGAACTTTCAGTTTTTTGCCCAGTGAACAGGCGGGATTGCATAAGGTTTCGCGGGGTTCATAGTTGAGCCGGTCATGATCTCCTTTTTTCTTGGCAGTATTGGCAATGATAGGATAAAGATGACAACTGATAGGTTTCTTCCAGGTTATTTTTCCATCTCGATAAGCCTGTTCTATACCGCATTTAATAATGCCCAGTTCATCACGGAAACCAT
The DNA here is from genome assembly GCA_040007215.1 of Flavitalea sp. Taxonomy (GTDB): domain Bacteria; phylum Bacteroidota; class Bacteroidia; order Chitinophagales; family Chitinophagaceae; genus Flavitalea. The sequence continues at coordinate 414 of JBDTVL010000037.1, read as the reverse complement.
AAGCGCACATTTTCCCTTCTATAGTAGGCGTTACCCAGCCAAAATCCCTGTCGTATAAATATCTTCCATGTTTTTCTATCCATCTCAGCCCTTCTTTAGTAAGGTAGGGCTTAACCGTGTCGAATACATCGTTCAGTAGTTGTAACTCTTCTTTTTCGAGCGGAGCGCCAGCGTCGCCATCTTCACAGCAACCGCCTTTACATTTAACAAGATCGCAAACAAATTGCGCCTCAATTACAGCATCGCTTACCAGCACATTATCAATAGCTATCATAATTTTAAAACTGCAATTTTTTTATAATTCTAACACGAAGGTAATTGTTAATCAAGCTTTGGTAGCAAGTTTAGGCCCGGTTCCTATTTCCATTTAAATGTGTTGATGAGATGCTTCATATCTTCAACTAAAAAATTAGT
>JBDTVL010000036.1:0-10183 GCA_040007215.1 Flavitalea sp. | reverse complement strand
GCCTCTTCATATTAAGAAGGAAGAATACGTGAAAAGCAAAGATTAATCTCTTGCCAGACCTCTATGATAGTTGTGCCGAAAAGCTGAACCAGATTTAATGAATACAAAATGAAGTCCTTAAATGGTTAGCTGATACACAGGAAGCTATTTGCTTAAGAAACGCAGTATAAAGAATTTTTCCTTTCTGCTGAAAAGCTATAAGATTATAAGCAAATAGAAGATAAAATCATCTTCTATTTGCTTATTTTTGTTTTGATGATTTACCACCGGGATCATTGATGGAGATAAGCTAATGACTGTCGCCCGGAAAAATCTACGTGCCTATGCCAGTATGCAGGTCATATCGAGTTATAATATCGATTATTATATGGATCATTGCCATTACCGCATGTCAATCTACGGGAGATGGACATCAATCATCCTCCAGGAAAAAGATAAATTTGCCATTAGGAACGATTGATGCGCTTCCTCTGAGTTATAATTCTCCGAAAGACAATCCCTCTACGCCGGAAAAAATTGAGCTGGGCCGCCTGCTTTTTTACGATCCGGTTTTATCGGGCGATAGGGAAGTGGCCTGCGCAACCTGCCACCATCCAGAATTTGGTTATGCCGAAAGCCTCGAACTATCTATTGGCGTCAATGGAAAAGGACTGGGACAACATCGGAGTTTTAATGAACAAAATGATATTCCATTTACAAAACGGAATTCCCAATCTCTGATCAATACTGCATTCAATGGTATAGACGAAGAAGGAAATTATTTTCCGGAGAAAGCGCCCATGTTCTGGGATCTCCGGGCTTTCAGCCTGGAACAACAGGCAATGCTACCTATTAAAACTTTCGAGGAAATGCGCGGACATGGTTTCAAGGAAGTTGAAATGCCCGGGGAAGTGGCTAAGCGTTTAAAGGTGATTGCGAGCTACCGAAATTTATTCGCCAAAGCTTTTTCCGGAACAAACCCGGTAAGTGATACGAACATTGGTAAGGCTCTGGCTGCCTTTCAACGCTCACTTTTGGCTAATAATTCCCGTTTCGATAAATATATGCGAGGAGATAAATCGGCTATGTCTGGCGGCGAAATCGAAGCGATGCAGGTATTTATTCAAACGGGGTGCGCGAGATGCCATAGCGGTCCAATGTTTTCAGATTTTAAAACGCATGTTTTAGGGATAGCTGATAATGAAAAGCTGCCTGTATCCGATTCTGGTTTCCAGGGGAGTTATGCTTTTCGTACGCCAACCCTTAGAAATCTTCGGCATACCGGCCCCTTTATGCATAACGGAAAACTACATTCGCTGGAGAATGTATTAACCTTTTATGAGGATTTGCAGGGAAAAGAGCTACCTAATGACCGGGTCAAAAGAACGCAACTTGATCCTCTCGCGCTTGCCTTAAAAGTGGAATTTAAAAATATCAGTTCCATCATTGAATTTATCAATGTTTTAAACGATGAGGCTTACGACAAGAAAATTCCGGCATCTGTTCCAAGCGGTTTGCCGGTGGGAGGAAAGATTAAATGAGCAACGAGCACACCATCCTGTTTACCCTTATTTACCAGGGAGATGAGTATCGTATCCAGGCTAAAGAGGGGCAATATTATAGCCTGATGGAATTGATTTCGGATCGACTGGAAGGGATTTCAATTAAGATAAATTAATTTCTGCGACAATTTATAATTGACAAAACATATTTTACTGTAAATAAGTATGACATACAATATAATTAGTTCGGTATTTTGCTTCTAATGATGCTAATTACGGAAATTTGACCATTTCTTTTCTTGACTGTCAGTCTTACTTCAGTTCCATTCTCACCTCTTATTAATTTTACCACATCTTCCACCTCATATCCTTTGATATCAATTGGGTTATTTTCACCTTGACCTATTTTTAAAATTTCATCTCCGATAGCTAAGTCGGTTTTGTTATAAGCAGGGCTATTCTTAACTATATTGGTTATAAATATTTTATTTGATTTAGTCTCTTTCTCAAGTTGCGCACCTATCCCAAATAAGTTTTCTAAAATAAGATTGCCTCCTATATCAAATTTCTGTATAGCAGCAATTTTATTTTTGCTATCATAGCTATATTTCAAAATTGCAGCCCCATTTGACATGCAGGGCTTATTATCAATATCCCAATAGGATTCTTCCATTTCATTTCCTTTACAATCATATTTTATACTTATTCTGGAATAATTATAATCTTTATTTATACCAGGACTGTCGGAATTATCAAAATACGCAACTTCAATTATACGTTTTTTTGTATCGTATTTTATTTTGTATTTAACATATAGTTGTCCTTTAAACCTGCATGGAAAGTCATTGATATCATAAAATTGAACTTCCGTATTATTTCCAAATTCATCGTACTTTAATATTGATTTTGAAATATTATTAATATTTCTCGTTCTATTAGAGTCCTTGTCAAAATAGCAGACTTTAATTCTATTATTTCTACTGTCGTAATCAGCTATTGTTATAGTAATGCTATCTTTGCCAGGACATAATTGACCCTTTGTATCATAACAGGATAGTTCAATATTATTTCCATTGAAATCGTACTTTAAAACCATTTTTGAATATAGATTATTCATAAGAGTTGGTTTGTCATTAACTCCTGAATACGATTCCTGGATCTTATTTCCTTTTGAATCATAATTAATTCTGATTCTTGAAAATCCCTCCTTCACTAATACTCGTTCATTATTTACTCCATAATAAGTTTGTTCAACCAAGCGGCTGAAATTGTCATATTTTGAAACCATTTTTGCATAGCTATTTTTGTACAATATCAGGCGGCTATTAGCTCCATAGTATACTATTTCAATTGCATTTCCATTTTTATCGAATTTTGAAGTGTGTTTTGCATAGGATTTTTGGTAAGTAATGAGGTTTTTATCTAACCCATAGAAAGCCTGTTGTATTAAGTTGTTTTTATTGTCAAATTTTGTTTTAAGAATGGAATATTGGCTATCATAAAGCGCTGATTGACCTCTCACATTAAAAAATGACTGATCGCTAATATTATTATTTTCGTCATACTTAAGAATGGCCTTAAAATATCCGTACTTATTTAATATAGGTTCATTCTTTTTCCCAAAATATTTCTTTTCTAAAATGTTATTTCTTTTGTCATAAAGCTTGGTTAGTTTTGTATAACCATCGGCATCATTGTATGGCTTACCCTTTACATCAAAGTAAGCCGTTTCAATTTCATTGTCTTTATCATCATATTTATAAGTAGCTAATGAATACCTTTCAAAGTTTTTGCTATTTATTCCCGAAAATTTTTGACTAATATTTAGGCCTTTTGCATTATAGTGATACTTAACCATACTAATACTATCGGCATTTAAACAGGGCTGATCCTGAATATTTAAATACTCTACCAAAGCTAAATGGCGTCTTTCATCATAAGTAGATTTTTTTGTTGAATAGGATCCGTTATAAAGACATTTATTGCCGTCGCACCCATAATTGTTTTCCAGCGTTATTAGTCTGATTTCATTAAACACTCTTTTTTGCCTTGCAATTCCAGATTTATTCAAGCATAATTTATCGTCAATAGAGTAATATGAAACCATTGTTTCATTACCTCTTTTATCGTACAGTAATACTTTTTTAGAATATCCATTTTTGCAATAATTTTTGTAGCCATCCTTGCTAAAATAATTTTCCTCAATAGGATAGTTATTGTAATCATATTTTACTTTTAATTTTGCGTAGCCTTCAGTATTGTTACAGAGCCGCCCATTAATGTCCAGGAAACTATTTTCAATGACTTTGCCTTTTTTGTTATAGCTGGCAAGGAGTGTGGATATGCCGTTTTTAGAGAGGCAATGGTAGCCGCTAACGTTAAAGAAAGAAATCATTGACTTATTACCTTTTTCGTCATATTTAATTTTAATAGTGGCAAACCCTTCGCGATTCATACATCGAAAGCCTTCTTTATCCAATGAAGTAATTTCGCATTTATTACCTCTGCTGTCATATTTAGTTTCGACACTAACATTGCTTTCTTTGCTAAAAGATTTTTTGTTATATGAATCAAAATATGTCTTCAAAACTTCTTTATCAGCATCATCATAGATTAGTTTTATTTTAGCCACGTTTTCTTTATTATAGCATAAGCTATCATATACATCAAGATAATATTCCTCTAACTTATTTCCTCTATCATCATACATCCATCTTATTTTAGAATATTTTTCCACTGAATAAGATGGCTTATCATTTATGTCAAAGTAGCTTTCTTCTGTACGATTACCTTTTATATCGTATTTTATTTTAATTATTGCATAGCCATTTTTAATATTACAGAGATTGTTTTTCAAATCCAGATAAGATTGTGAAATTAAATAGCCTTTCTCATCATAGACAGACTTTATTTTCGATACGGCTTCTTTGTTAAAGCAGGGTTTCCCTTGTATATCAAAATATTCTTCATGTTTAATATTCTCCAAATCGTTGCGATATAAAATTATCTTAGAAACGCCATTTGCATTTAAGCATGGATTTCCTGATTCATCATAATATTGCCTCTCCATAGCTATATTATTTGAGTCATATTTGACCGAATACTTTGAGTATCCATCCTGCATAAAACAAGATTTTCCCCTATTATCAAAGCACTCTTCTTTTAAAATATTTCCTCGTTCATCATACGCAGAAGTAAAATTTGAATATCTGTCTATATGCATACAAGCGACTCCTATAATGTCGTAAAATGAGCGTCCAATTTTATTTCCCCATGCATCGTATTTTACAACTTGTTTAGCATACCCATCTTTATAAAAGCATGGCTTGCCTTCTGTATCCATAAAGTAGACTTCAATTATATTGCCTCGATCATCGTACTTTAGAGCCGCCTTAGCATAACCATCTATATTGATGATAAGTTTCTTGTCTATCCCAAATGTTTCATATAATATTATATTTCCTCGTTCTTCATATTTTAATCTGTACCTGCTATATCCTTTTGCATTTAAACAGGGCTTTTCATTTTCGTCAAAGAATGACAGGTCATTGTAATTGCCCCTTTCATTATAATTAACTATCACTTTGGAAACGCCATTTTTAATTTTGCAAGGCTTTTCATCTGGGCCGAAAAAAAATATTTTATTTATATGCCCCTTGCTGTCATTGACTATAATGGCAGATGAATAGCCGATATTTGAAAAGCATGGTTTATGCCTTTCATCAAATACTCTTATTTCTATTTCATTTCCGAACGAATCAAACTTTGTCTTTACGGAGGAGAATCCATTTTTATTGATGCAGGGATTATTGTTCACATCGAAATATTCTCTCAGAATTGGATAGCCCTGAGAATTGTACGATAACTTCAATTTATAATAGCCGTTTTCAGAATAACAGGGCATTGAATGTTTATTTAAATAGTAACCTTCAGAAACATTCCCTTTCAAATCATATTTTGTTACTTCTATTGAATACCCATCATTTATTTTGCATAAACTAAGATCAGAATTATAATATCTGGAATATTCAATATTGCCATTAATATTGCTTTTTCTGATCATTAAAGCCCATCCTTTTTCATTTAAAACCGGGCTTTTCGATAAACTATAATATTCGGTTTTGATAATGTTGCCATGAATGTCATACTCATATCTTTTTCCATAAATGCCATTTTTATCCCGTTTAGATTTCCCATCCAATCCTAAGTATTTGATTTCTTTAATTCTTCCTAAAGAATCTAGAATGAACGATTTGCCATATGTTCCATTTGAAGTGCAAACTGTGTCATTTGCATATCTGTACCAGATATTGATAATTTCACCTCTGCTGTTCCTGGTTAATGAATAATGATTTATCTTACTCAGCGGTTCATCCTTATTGTCAAAAAGGTTAATATCTAATTTTGTAAGATTTCCTATTAGCATGGCATTTTTTCCATTTAGGTCTTTGAAATCTATTTCTTCAAATTGTTTTCCTGAGTACTTATGGATTATTGAAGTGTCATTATTCTTATTTAAAAAATATATACTGGTTAGCATTTCTGTTTTAGAATCATATGACAATACTTGTTTTACTGGTCTTTCATTTAATTCTCCCGTGTTTACTATAAGAGATCCGGAAGAATTAATATGACTGATACTGACTAGTTTACCTGTTTGATATTTAAAGGCATAACAATCATATTTTTTATCTTTTTGAGTTTTTGTTAGTTCAATAATTCCATTTGGAATACCCCATCTGTCTACATAGTCTGCATAGTATCTGGTTGTTATTTTATAATAATCCCATATATAATAAGAAGAAATGCCTGCAAAAAGGAAAATGAATGTTAATAGATAATATAGCAACAGTCTTCTTTTTCTTTTTCTCCTGAATTCTCTTTTCCACAGTTCGTCAAATTTTAAACCTAATAAACACGCAACAATTTTTATAAAGGCTTGCTCTCTGGAGAGTTCTACGAGCGAAGCGCCTAAAATTGATTTATCTAAAGAAGAAGGATAACACTGTTTTTCTTTCTCTGAAATCGGGTTTGGAGTTCCTTCGATAATAAATGGTATTATTCTATCTTCTCTACCTAATGTTTTAAAATGTTCTACCTCAGTATTCACCCATTCAGATTTGGCTGCATTGGGAGAACAGATAACTATCAGATAACGAGAATCCTCTAGTTCCTTTTTTAAGTTTGTTTTTAAGCTGCCGAGGCCAATATCTGTTTTATCCAAAAAAACAGGATGGATCTTATCAGGAATTTGTCCTTCATACTCTTTACGAATGATGATTGGTAATTTATATGTTTCAAGCTTTTTATGGAGCCACTTAGCCCAATATTCGTCTTTCCGGCTATAACTTATAAATGCATAATATTGAAAACGCTCCATTGTTTTAAGTTGGTTTATTGTGGGAATACTAAGATACATCACTAATGTTTATTGTAAAGCCGGAATAATGCTTCTTTGTCTTATATTTTTCATATCCATTATTATTGTGGCTCATTCATTTACTACCTGGTCAATTATCATTATTGACTCCAAAAAAAATTGATATAGCAAGAGCTTCCAGCACATTTAGTGTTTATGTAATGGGCGCTATCTGGGCCCTGTTCGACTTAGCCGCGATTGCTGTGCTGATCAGTGGAATTTATCTTTGGTTCGCAAAGCGGACTAAAGTAAATATTACCACCTTATTAATACCCGACAATAGTTTACATGAATAATAATTTCAAAAAAATCTGGCGTATGCCGGCGCTGCTTGCATTGCTTACTGCGTTTGGATTATTGGCATCATTACTGGGAAATGGTTTTTGATATGTTTTGTCGTGGGTAAGCCTGATTGTTCCCTTGTTGGTTATTATAAAAAAGATATGAACTGATATATCAGCCTGAGGTTAGCATAGGCTAATTGGCTTAACCGTATAAATTAATTATTTGATGCTTTTTCCTTTAAAAAGTATTGCATCAAATGCCTTTCAAGAATTTCACTCACCTTCAGCGCGCCCTGATTACTGAAGTGACAAATATCATAAAAAAATAAACTACTTTTTGGCATTTCAGTTGCGAGGTCAATAAGAAAAACATTCTTGCTAACCGCCATTTGTCGGGATACATTATTATATTCTTCTAGTATTTTCCACATCATCAAACCATTATACCCATTCCTGATTTTATAAGTTTCCAGATTTGCTCCGGTTATATTATCGGCGCCTCTGCCAAACAGAATAGGTTGAGTAACCAGAATTGGATGTATACCATTACTTAAACAGGTATCCAGGATTTTATTCAATCGCTTTCTGAAAGCTTCAATCAAAGGTTTCTGAATTTTCAGGGCGGAATCAATTTCACTATTGTTTAATTCCAAAGACTGATTATTACCTTTTTGAAGATCTACATAACCATCAGTAACAGAAAGCCTGTCAGCCATTATATGACGTTCAATATTTAATGTAACATTGACGATCTCGCTATTCCGTTTCATCCATCCCCATGCAGTGTTTTTGTTACTTATTCTGGCCACAGATTCATCCTCCCGGATATCTTCCCGGTCAATTTCATTAAATCCTGCCATTAAAAGAATAAATTTAGGATGAAGATATTTAACATACTCATTGATAAGAATGAAATGGCCATAGGTAGAATGTCCCTGAAATCCTGCATTGTTAACCCAGGTATTCTTATTTGTTAGCTTAAGTTTTTTCTCAAGCTGGTTTGACCAGCAATTTGAATCGCTTAAGAAAAAACATTCTGTTGCGCTACCGCCAACTGCTACTATCGAGGTGTATTTTTCAAAAGACGGAGGCATCTCGGGCCCTCGGAAACCTAGTGAGTTTTTTGTATGAATGATTGTTTGTTCAAGAACTGGTATATTTCTATTAGAGAAGATCATTTTCCTGTTTCTCGGTAAAATTATACTATTACCTTTTTGCCTGAAATCAAATGGGTTGTATATACGTAAAAAGATTTCAAGACAAAAAACAACAAAAACGAGTAAATAAAGAGAATAGGCAGCGATACGAAATACTTTCGCCTTATTTATCATTTTTTTTCGCATTTGGAATGGTGAAAATAAACATAAATATTTTAATCTAGAGCCAATGAGGAAGGGTAGATAAAGAATCTAAGATAAATTCTTAGCAAGAAGATGATGAAACAACGCAAGGTTGATGGCCCTGTTCTCCATTCTTATTTATCGGGAGGTAAATGATGTTTTAAAAGCTGAGGATACTCATGACCTCCAGTCTCTTGCGAGGAAGAAAAATTATTCAGCCTTCAGGCGAAAAGGTGCAGAGCAACTGCGCTGAATAGCATTAAATATTAACAAGCATAACCCAAAAGCAAAAGGTAGCCAGCTTTTGGATTATGCCTGCATATAAGAAAGGGTAGGAGTTGTCGGCTACTTAATGCAGCCTGCTCAATTTTTCAATCTTACCTTGCTGTTCCTGAACAGCAGTTTTTAATTCAATGATCATTTGCTGAAGTTCCAGAAGCATAGACTGCTGACGGATATTTACCTGCTGCTGAAGCTTAAGATCAACTTCCTGTCGCTCAATAATGATCTCCTGCTCCTGCATTCCTTTAACCAGCGGCACAACAAACGATTCATAGCTAAGACTGTAATGATCCTCTGCCGATTCGGGCCTGTCAATTCCGCTGAAATCATAGCTGGAAGCCTTAGCTGCTTTTTCAACTTCCTGCGCAATGAATCCTGTCCGACGGATATCCTGGGCCTTGTTGTAGGCTGCCATGATCGCCATGTTTGGCTGGTCATTTTTTGATACGCCATCAAACCGGCTGACATCAAACTGGTAAGTAACAGGGCGCAGCTTTAAAATGAAATCAAGCCCTTTCACATCCTCTTTCACATTGTACTTGTAGCGGCCATCAGAAGGCGTAGTGAAAGGCACCTGTCCTTCAATTTTAGTTACGGAAGCATTCCCTATCCTCACTTTATTGCTGGCATTTACTTTAGCATTATACCCGATAGCTGTAGCATTAGTGAAATTGCCGGCAGTAACATCGGCGCTTACGCCTACAGCGGTATTGAAATTACCAGTTGTATTCGTATTTAAAGCCTGCCATCCATCAGCGGTATTATTACCGCCGGTAGTATTGAAGTTAAGCGCCTTGAAACCTGTGGCTGTATTATTGGCGCCGGTGGTATTGGTGAATAAAGTTTTATATCCAAAACCGGAATTGTAAGATCCGTTGGAATTATTAAGCAAGGACTGAAAACCGTTAGCTGCATTGTAGTTGCCGAGAGTATTATACTGCAGCGCAGAAGCGCCGGTGGCTGTATTATTGACGCCATTAGTATTGTATGCTAAAGCACGAAATCCTAAACCTGTAAGTCCTGATGACGTAGTATTCCAGTACAGGGCCTCCATACCAACGGAAGTATTAAGAGCGCCTATGGTATTAGACTTTAACGAAGTATAACCTACCGCAGTGTTCCCTCCTCCTGTGGTATTATCCCGTAAAGTTTGAAAACCCAGGGCCGTATTTTGACCTCCTCCGTTATTGGAATACAAAGCCTGATGACCAACAGCGGTTAAATTGGAACCTCCTTTTTCTGAATAAAGCGCCTGGTAACCTATTGCCGTATGATTGTCGCCAATAAGACTGGAATAAAGAGAATAAGCGCCATACGCCACATTTTCTCCCACATCGGAATGTCCATCGTCGGGACCTTTAAGCGCATTCAATGACC
>JBDTVL010000035.1:0-10370 GCA_040007215.1 Flavitalea sp. | reverse complement strand
AATCCCGGAGTCGCGGCGTCGATTAGAATCTGTTTCATCGGCGTCGGCATTCTTAAAAAAATAAGCATCCATCGAGCGCTGCGGAGCGGCGAGGGATATATGACAATCGTTGTTTACGAGTAAGGCTTTCCGGCTTTGCAGGAAATCCTTTTCGGGTTTAATAGTAAATCCTTCGAAGCTACGGTGCCGCAACATTTTTTCTTCGGCTATCGCAGGGGAAACATCATAGGGTTCGTCGGCATGAATGATATCGGTGGGCGCATAACAGTGATACAACAGCGAAGAATCGTTCGAAAATCCTTCGGTAGAAAAAAGCTGTTCGGCATACAATGTTCCGTCGGCTTTCCGGAATTGCGTATGGCGCTTATGGGGCATCTGCCCAAGCGTTTGGTAATGTGGCATAACCAATCATTTAAAAATGAAGAGAAGAAAATCTGTCAGCAGAGAGCCTGTTGTATGTAGCGGAGCTATAGCTGGTAAATACGCTTAAACAGGCGAAGGTTAACCTGTTTAATTTTTGGCAAGAGAGAGGGATACGAGCAGGAAATAATATTTCCAGTTTCGTTTATCTATATGATAAATAAAATTTCTGAAAAAAGGCATGATGTAAAGTTAACGAAAAGGGCTTACATACCCGGGAATAATGGCCTGGCCACCTGCCTGAAGGGCCAGGGAACGGATACGAGTATAACGATTAGCGCAATAAGAAAAAACCAGAAGCTCTTTTTATGTTTGGCGGCATCAGTGATATTTTTCTTGCTTACGCCTCTTCCAATGGTAATAAGAACTATGGCGATCAGCATCCCCGTATTGTGTTCAACGGTCCAGAACCGGAATACAGGGTCTTTCATGGCGGCTCCCATGCCGATATTCTTCAGCACACTATATCCCCAGGGACCAAAAAACCAGAGATAAAGCCCGATAAGAAATTGGGTATGGGCGCTGATCATCAGGAACAGCCCTGTTTTTTTATCGCCTGCGGTAAACGGCTTTTTCCCGGTCATACCCAGGAAATGCCTGAAAAGCGCAATGACCAGCAGAATAAGAATAACCCAGCGAAGAATATTATGCAGATGTACAAGTCCGGTATGCATGGTATTACAATTTTAGGCACAGGATCTGATCCTGTACCGCAAAGAAAGCCCCTAATGCACAAACGGCCAATTTAAAAATTAAGGCAGGTTACCGTTCTGAAGGAGGCATGCAGCATCAGCCGGATGGCCTGCCAGCTTTCTTACTTTTGTTGTTGATCATAATCGTAGTTCACCATCCACGGAACGCCGAACTTGTCGTTAAACATACCGAAATAAGCGCCCCAGAAAACCTTCTGAAGAGGCATAGTTACCTTTCCGCCGGCGGAGAGTCCATGGAATAATTTATCTGCCTCCTGCTCGCTACCCGCCGCTAAGGAAAGCGTGAAATTATTGCCTGGCGCGAAACTATGTCCCATGGCTTCAAGGGCATCCGTAGCCATCAGTACATTACCCTTTCCAATTGGCAGGGAAATGTGCATGATCTTTTCGCCATCGCTTCCCGTGGCCTTGCCGGTTTCCGGGGTATCCTTAAATCTTTGCAAGGCGATAAATTCTCCGCCAAATACAGATTTGTAAAAATTAAACGCTTCTTCCGCGGTGCCCGGGAAATTTAAATATGGATTGATGACAGCCATGTTCCAGCTTTTTTAAGGTTAATAGATAATGAAGATGTGTACAACAAATGTAATGTTCCGCTTTCATTTTAACAGTACCCTGATACGACCATCTACGGGCATTTTGCGACATGCGGCTCAAAGGAATTCAGGGGCCCTGCTGCTTTGGAAAACAATCGTTTTTCAAAGCAGCCCGCTTCAGATTCTTTGTTAAAATAACCAGGGAGGGCTGCTTTGGGAGGGCATCTTCGGCAAAATCGTTTAATTTTGCCGCTATGAAAAGGCTCTCCTTTGTAATTTCCCGGACAGGGATACCATTGATCATGCTCCTGCTCAGCTTATCCTCCTGCGACAGCAGCGATAAGCGTCCAGGTAATGAATCGGCGGTTAAAACACTGGGCCTGCCTCTTTTTAAAGACCTGACCGATAGCCTCAGCCAGTTTCCCGATGATGTTTCCCTATATGTAAGAAGAGCCTCTTTATTATCTCAGCATAACTTTCATGAAATAGCCAATGCAGATTATAAAAAAGCCTGGGAACTGACCAGTGATGAGAATATTGCCCTGGAATATGCTTCCAGCCTGCTGCTGACCAATAAACTCACGGAGGGTATTGCGCTGCTGGAACATGGACTTAAAGCATTTCCCGCTAATACAGAATTTAATCGCCGCCTAGCGGAAGTATATGCGCAAATCGGCAAATCCAGTAAAGCGCTGGAGCAATATAATATTATCAACCAAAAAGATCCCACCAACTTTGAAGCCTGGTTCGACAAGGGATCACTGCTGGCCAGGATGGCCGACACTTCCGGCGCCATCGCGGCTATGGAAAAATCTTTCTCTATACTTCCTATAAATTATTCCGGACTGGCGCTGGCTAATCTCTATATCACCCGAAAAAATCCTCGGGCGCTGGAGATCTGTAATATTCTTTTAGCCAAAGACAGCGGCAATGCTCAGACAGAGCCGCTGTATATGAAAGGCGTTTATTATTCGGAGCTGAACGATAAAGCCAAAGCGCTGCAACAATTTGAAGAATGCATACTGCGCGACTGGAAGATGACCGATGCCTATATTGAAAAAGGCATCATCTTTTTTGAGGAAAAGAATTTTGAGCTGGCCCTGAAAACATTTAAAATGGCGGCCACCGTTTCCAATACCAATGCCGACGCCTATTACTGGATGGGCCGCTGTTATGAATCTACCGGAAATACCGGCGAAGCGGTAGTCAATTATGAAAGAGCGTTTGCCCTTGACCGTTCCTTTGCCGAAGCAAAAGAAGCGCTGAAAAGAGTTAACGGGTAACCAGATGTCCCGCCCATGCACAAATACGAGCATACTACAAGGTTAACCGACTATTTGTATCTTCGTCCGGAACCATTGCAGCACAGTAAGGTTCGCATAGCTTTCATTGTACACTTATATTTTTAACATGCCCATTATAGCGCCGTCGTTCTTAGCCTCCAACTTTCTTAAACTCGAACAGGAATGCCGGATGGTGAATGAAAGCGAGGCAGAGTGGTTTCACCTCGATGTGATGGACGGGCGCTTTGTGCCCAATATCAGTTTCGGACTGCCGGTCATTCAACAGATCAGGAAAACCACTACCAAGATCTGCGATGTGCACCTGATGATCGTAGAACCAGAAAAATATGCCGAAGCTTTCAAGAAAGCCGGCGCCGATATTCTCACTGTTCATATTGAAACCTGTATGCACCTGCATCGGAATATTCAGCAGATAAAAGCGCTCGATATGATGGCAGGCGTAGCGGTAAATCCCCATACCCCTATCGACCATCTCCGTGATATCATCCAGGATATTGATGTCGTGAACCTGATGAGCGTTAACCCTGGCTTCGGCGGCCAGCAGTTTATTGGTCATACACTTAATAAGATCAGGGAACTCCGGAAGATGATTGATGAACAGGGATTATCGGTAAAGATCGAAATTGACGGAGGCGTTACTTTAGAAAATGCCGCCACCATTATCAGGGCCGGGGCAGATGTGCTGGTAGTGGGCAGTACGGTATTTAATGCGGCAGATCCCAAAGCCGTTATTCATCAGCTTAAGCATCTCCATTAAAGGCAAATTCACCATTCCTTATTATTAGCCATCAACGCTACTTATTCTTCTTAGAATTTTACGCTTAATTCTCTTTAATTTAGACCGTTAAATATTTAATGGAGAAATGCGTTATACTATCGGTTACACATTCCATTGGAAGCAAATATCAACCGGGTGAGAGCTGTACAATTATTCTTCCTGATATCCTTTATTTTACTTGCAGCAGGCGGTATCGCTCAGAACAGGTACGCATTTGTTTCGGGCAAGGTGGTGGATGAAAATGAACGCCCCCTTTCAAGGGTATCTATCATCATACTGGGAAAACAATCGGGCATGCTCAGTTCCGACTCGGGAACCTTCAGGATCAAAGTGCCGGCCGACAAAGCTTTTGCAATCCGGTTCAGCTTTGAGGGCTATACCACTCAGCAAAAAAATTTCCTGCTTAATGAACAGGAAGAAGAATTCCTGGCCCTGCGCCTTGAACACCGCCGGGGCGAGCTGGATGCGGTAGTCGTCACCAACCAGCGGCAGCGTACGGAAGCAGGGCTGGTAACGCTTAATCCTAAAAATGCTATTAATATCCCCTCGCCTGCCGGCGGAATAGAAAGCCTGATCAAGGTTTTTGTAGGATCGAATAATGAGCTCACTTCGCAGTATACCGTGAGAGGCGGCAATTATGATGAGAACCTGATCTATGTGAACGATTTTGAAGTATTCCGGCCCTACCTGGTCAGAAGCGGGCAGCAGGAAGGGCTGAGTTTTATCAATCCTGAACTGGCCCGTAACGTTAATTTTTACAATGGCGGGTTCCAGGCCCGGTATGGCGATAAGATGTCATCCGTATTGGATATACAGTATCGGAAACCTAAAAAATTTTCCGGATCGGCGTATGCCGGCGCGCTGGAACAGGGTTTCCATGTAGAAGGAAGCTCGAAGAACGGGAAGTTCACTTACCTAACAGGAATGCGTAATCGCAGCAACAGGAACCTGCTGGGCAGCCAGGAAACCAAGGGTAATTATGTACCTTCATCAGGCGATATCCAGGCGTTGTTCACTTACCAGTTGAGTGAAAAATCGAGCCTTGAGCTGTTGGGCAACCTGTCGCGCACCAGGTTCCGCCTCACCCCGGAATTCAGCCAGTTGACCTCTTCTGTTTTCTCTCCCTTCTTCAGCGCCAACCTGGGGCTGGATATTTATTTTTCCGGACGGGAAGAAGACAGCTACCGAACGGATATGATCGGATTATCTTTCCTGCAGCAGCCGAGGAAAAACCTTCGGTTGAAATGGATGCTAAGCCGGTTCAGCAATGACGAAAAAGAATCCATAGATATTACCGGGGCCTACCTGTTCGGGGAGAGAGAATTCGATAAATCGAAACCCGATTTCGGTATTATCAATAACCCGCTGGGCGCAGGCGTTTACCAGAACTTCGCCCGGAATTCATTGTCTATAAACGTTTGGAATGCCTCGCATAAAGGCAGCCTTGACAAGGGAAGGCATTATATTCAATGGGGGCAATCCATAGAACGTCAATCTATACACGATAAATTACATGAATGGGAATACATCGATTCGGCAGGTTATAATCTCCCCTACAATCCCGATCTGCTGGCATTGAATAAAACCACCTTCTCTTCTGCAAATATTGGTATTACCCGCCTGACTGGTTATGTGCAGGATAATTTCCTGGTCAACGATTCACTGGGGTTCACGCTGCAGGCAGGGGTGCGGTATAATTATAATACGCTCAATAATGAATTGCTGGTATCGCCAAGAACAGGTTTCTCCTGGCGACCTCCCCACTGGAAACAGGATATCGTTTTCAGGGGAGCTATCGGCGCATATCATCAGCCTCCATTTTACCGCGAGCTCAGAAGGTACGATGGAACCCTCAACAAGGAACTTAAAGCGCAGCGGAGTTACCAGGCAGTGGCCGGCATCGATTATAACTTTAAAGACGGAACCCGTCCTTTCCGCTTTACCGCAGAAGCTTATTACAAAAAATTATCGCGGGTAGTTCCTTATGATATCGACAATGTAAGGTTGCGTTATTTTGGTGAAAACAGCGCGAAAGCTTATGCGACAGGGCTTGAGTTAAGGCTTTTCGGCGAACTGGTCAAAGACGCCGAGAGCTGGATAAGCCTGGGTTTTATGAGAACAAGAGAAAACCTGGATAACGATACCTATTATAATTACACAATAGATTCTACCAATACCGTTACCGACAGCAGCCTTCAGCAGGGAGGCTGGTTTCGCAGGCCCACCGACAGGCTGGTTACCTTTGGTATGTTCCTGCAGGATTACCTCTCCACTAACAAGAACTTCAAGGTTTACCTTAATTTCCTGTATGGCAGTAACCTTCCTTATAATATACCCAACAGCGTTAAATACCGTAACGGGCTGATCATTGAACCCTATATCCGGATAGATATTGGTTTCAGCGCCCTGCTGCTCGACAGTGAAAAAGCCAACAGGAGAAGCCACAACCCTTTTCGCAATTTTGAAAATATCTGGGCCACACTGGAGGTATTTAACCTGATAGACCGCGACAATACCATTTCTTACCTGCTGATAAAAGATTTCTCCAATACCGTGTTTGCATTACCTAACCGGTTAACGCCCCGTTTACTGAACCTGAAACTGGTAGCCAGGTTCTGATACCGGCTGTTTATCTTATCCTTCTTTTCCCAAATGCGCTTTTTTTACTCCCAATCAGGGACTGGCATCGCCTATTATTGAATTTAATTCATTGATTTCAAGATAGTTACAAACTGGCATTCCTTTAGTAATCATTGATGCAACGACACAAACAAACAACAAGACCGCAAACTCAAACGAAGAATGATGATCACTAAAAGAAACCCAACGATTGCTGAAATGTTTAAGCGCATTTCGGAAACAGAACAGGAAAAAGAACTTTGCGGACTTGAAACCCAACCCGTTAAAACGAGCGCTATGATTTCAAAAGTAACAGTAACTCCTAACCCGTTTCACACAGTGCTGACGCTTGATGTAACCTGCGAACAGAACAGGAACATTATTGTCAGGATGTTCGACGGTCAGGGAAAGATTGTTAAGATGTTCAGTTGGTACCTTGTAAAAGGAACAAATGTCACGGCTATTAATGAGTTAGGCAATTTAAACAGCGGTATGTTTTTGCTTGATATCATCGACAATGAAGGAAAAGCGCTTTTTAGCTACAAGCTTTCAAAAGACTAATTAACCTTTTTATACCACAACCTTAACAGTAAGGGAGCTATTGGCCGGCTCCCTTTTTTTATTGTATACATCTTCCCGAAAGTATATTGCTGTAGCGCTTTTTTACTTTTTACAATTTACCTTCACCTTATGACGAAGTTATCCGTGAACATAAACAAGTTTGCCACTCTGCGCAACAGCAGAGGCGGCAATAATCCTGATGTGCTTAAAGCGGCTATTGATGCGCAGCGTTTCGGAGCCGAAGGCGTAACCGTACATCCTCGTCCGGATGAACGGCATATCCGTTACTCGGATGTAAGAGATATCAAAAAAAGCATCAGCGTTGAATTCAATATTGAAGGCAATTGCCGCGAACTGAAATTTGTAGACCTGGTGTTGGAAATCAAACCCACGCAGGTAACGCTCGTGCCTGACGACCTCAGCCAGATCACCTCGAATCATGGATGGGACACCGTTAAATATAAAGACTACCTGGTGGATATGATCCGGGTTTTTCAATCGGCAGGTATCCGCACTTCTATTTTTGTAGACCCTAACGCAGAGATGGTAGAGGGCGCGGCGCTTACCGGTACAGATCGTATTGAATTATATACTCAGGGCTATGCAGAAGGCTATCATGAAAATAAAGAAGCAGCCATAGCGCCTTATCTTGAAGCGGCGCGGGTGGCCAACAATAAAAAACTGGGCATCAATGCAGGTCATGATCTTGATCTGCACAACCTGAAATATTTTGCAGAAAATATTCCTGGTCTTTTGGAAGTTTCTATCGGGCATGCGCTTATTGCAGATGCCTTATACCTGGGCTACGAAAATGCCGTGCAGTTGTACAAGCGTCAGTTGAAATAATTTACTGTTTCAGGTAAGTATATTTTTCACCCATTAGCAGCGGATGTTTACCGATAAGCTGTTCTTCCTGGATATCGAGTTGGAACTTATCGAAGAATACTTCCGTGATCCAGGGCTCAAAACGAAATTCAAAATAATTTAAGGAGGGGTCTTCAATTTTAAAAGTAGCGGCTCTGTCGGGACATAGCCTGAATAACAAACCTATAGTAGCGGCATCATCTTTACGGAATAAGGCAATGCCTTCGTCATTGGTGCTGATGGCCTTTTGCGAGCGGGCGGCATTACCTACTGCACAATCTATATAGCGAAGAAGCATACTGTTATTATCAACGATGCGGATGGTAATAAAATCGCCCGGAATTTTTTTAGCGGTGATCAGGGCAAAATCTTTTTCGGGACGCGGGCGGCTGTTCAGCTCCAGTTTATTATTTTCCTTCAGCGACCATTTTCCTTCTCCAAACCTGTCGAGGGCTCCGTAAGTATAGTAAAACTTAAAAGTGGAATCAGGCTGCAACAGGAAACCCGATGCGGTTTCCATTACTCCTGTCAAATAATATTCTCCTGTCATAGTTTTGGGGGTAAGCTGGGCATACGCCGGAAAAACTCCTGCCAGTAAGGTTGTCAGGAGCATTATCCGCGTAAACTATACGCTGTTCATACTTCAATTTACAGGTAATCCCCTGAATTGAAATCGCGGACATCAACAAAATCTTTAGTTTCTGTATCCATTCCTATTATGTGGGCCACACTGGTGTGGCCTTACCAGCTTATAACCCTGGCTCGGGCATCAATCGGGAACCGGATAGACGCCCGGTTTATTTACAACCCAGCAGCTCGCATAATTTACTTTGCAATTCTTCCCCTCGAAGATTTTTACCTATGATCTTACCATTGGGATCTATAAGATAGTTCTGTGGTATGGATTGAATTTTGTATTTCACGGCTACCTCATTATTCCAGAATTTGAGATCAGATAACTGGGTCCAATCGAGTTTATCTTCTTTAATAGCCTGTAACCAGGGCGCCTTGGAACGGTCGAGGGAGATGCCCAATACAGTGAAGTTCTTATCCTTGAATTTATTGAAAGCCACAACAACATTAGGGTTTTCCATTCTGCAGGGCCTGCACCAACTGGCCCAGAAATCGACCAGCAAATATTTACCCCTGAACGATTTCAGCGAAACCGGCTTTCCCTCGGCATTATTCTGGGTGAATTCGATGGCCTCGCTTCCGATAGCTCCTAATTTACTATCATCGATCTGCTGCCTGAGGATCTTGCCATAAAATCCATTTTGTTGCTTTGTGTCAATAAGATTGAATCTTTTTTCAATAACCGAGATATCCTGTTCAATTTCGCTCGTTACCACCAGTAAGAAAGGGGACACCGGCGATTGCTTATTATTACTTACAAAATCATTTATCGCCATTTTTATTTTATCCATCTGTGCGCGATAAGCAACCATCAGTGAATCATCCGGTTTGATCTCCGGCTGGCTGTTCACCTGCTGGCTCATCTGAGTAAGTTTTTGGAAAAGCGGATTGAATATCTGCTGGAATTTCATGAAATCGTCATGCACTGGGGAACCTGTCACGGAAAGATCCTGGAGCGTTTCGGCATCACCCTTCACATCAATCTTATCATTGCTGAGAAACACGACCGCTTTTTTCTGAACGCCATCCAGGTTAAGCTGGTAAAGATTCGGCTCCGATACAGAACCCTGCAGTTCAAAAACGCCATTCTTCACCAGGCTTTTCGCAGCCGTATCGGTAGGATTATTTGCGTCGGTAAGCGATACCGATGAACCTTCGGGCAATCCCTTAAGCGATCCGTTGACCGCAAACTTCTCCTGAGCTGATAAGGCGAAAGGAAGAAATATAAAAGCTGTTAAAATATGCTTCATGAACTGCTATTTAGAATGACGTTTCTGTAAGATACTGATCACCGACTGCAAATTATAGCCTTTTGCGTTAAGCAAAAGCAAATAATGGAATAGCAGGTCGGCGGCTTCGCCGAGGAAAAGCTCTTCATTATCGTCCTTGGCTTCTATCACCATTTCTACCGCTTCCTCTCCTACTTTTTGGGCAATTTTATTGATGCCTCGCGAAAACAACTGTTTTACATACGATTTTTCATCCGTTCCGGCCTTACGGCTGTCAATGACTTTCTCCAGCTCGAACAGAAAATCCATCGAAGGATTGGTTTCATTAAAGCAGGTATCAGAGCCGGTATGGCATACGGGCCCAAGCGGCTGAACTTTAATTAAAAGCGTATCCTGGTCGCAGTCTTCGAGTATTTCTTTCACCAGTAAAAAGTTGCCGCTTTCTTCGCCTTTTGTCCATAAACGCTTCTTTGTTCTGCTGTAAAAGGTTACCCTGCCTTCGGCGATGGTTTTTTGCAGCGCTTCTTCATTCATGAAGCCAAGCATCAGCGTTTTAGCGGAGGAATGGTCCTGGATAATGGCCGGAACCAGTCCATCGAGGTATTTGGAAAAATTGATGTTCATGCGTTGTTAATATCTTACTATGATCTTATTATCGTGCAAATATCGTTTCAATTCCGGAATGGCTATTTCTTTATAATGAAAAATACTAG
>JBDTVL010000034.1:0-10394 GCA_040007215.1 Flavitalea sp. | reverse complement strand
CGGGCCCCAGCGCATCGGCCAAGTTCTTAGAGAGTGTCAGCAGTGCGCCTTTGGAGACACTGTAGGCGAGCAGATTGCGTTCGCCGCCGAGCGAGTTGGTGGAACCAATGTTGGCGACGCAGCCTTGTTGTTCCAGCAGGAAGGTTAACAATTGTCGTTTCTTCTGTTGGATTTGCTTCAAAAGAAATTGCCGTAGCCGATGATGAAACTTCGGTTTCTGTAGCGTTAACAGGTTCTTCACAGCAACTTAATGAAGTGGTGGTAACAGCCCTAGGCGTTACCAAGAGTAAGAAAACATTAAATTATTCTACTCAAACGGTAGATACCAAAGATCTTACTAAAGCGCGTGAAACGAACATCGGTAATTCACTCTCTGGTAAAATTGCCGGTTTGGATATCGTGAGATCATCGCAGGGTGTAGGCTCCAATGTTCGTGTGGTTTTAAGAGGCGACAGATCGTTTACCGGCGGTAGCGAAGCGCTAATCATTATTGACGGTATTCCCGGCGACCTGGGAAACCTGAATGCTGATGATGTAGTATCGATGAACGTATTGAAAGGTTCTTCCGCATCTGCACTTTATGGTAGCGATGCTGCAAACGGAGCCATCATCATTACTACTAAAAAAGGAACTTCCGGAAAGAATCTTGCCGTTAACATCAACAGCAGCACCCAGTTCGACCAGGCTGTTAACCTCCGTGATTTTCAAAATGTATATGCGCAGGGAAGCAACGGCAATTATTTAAAAGACGCAGAAGGCACATGGGGTCCTAAAATGACAGGTCAGAGTGTAGAAACCTGGAGCATTGATCCAAAAGACGCAGGTACAACTGTTTCATTGACCCCACATCCTAATAATTACCAGGATTATTTCGCAGTAGGTAAAACTTTCACTAATGGATTCTCCATCAGCGGCGGCAGCGAAAGGATTCAGTCGTTTTTCTCTTATACCAATATTTCAGGAACAGGTATCATTGAAAACAATAGTTTCAAACGTCATAATTTCAACTTCCGCGTTAGCGGCAACCTGACGGATAAGCTTTCTTTTGATACAAAAGTTACTTACAGCTGGCAGAAAGCGGATAATTATGTAAGGTCTGATGAAGATTTTACCAATGTGAACAGGCAAATCACCAGGCTTCCTTCAAACATTGATATTAACTACGCCAAAAGTCATTACCAGTTTGTTAATGATGATGGAGAACTGAAGCAGAACTACTGGCATCCGCATTCAAATGGCGGTGAAAACCCATTCTGGGTACAGAATAACATCACCAATTTTTATGCTAACAGCACGATCAGGGGATTAGGTTCGCTGACCTATAAATTTATTCCTTCTTTAAGCATGATGATCCGTACTGGTATTACCAAGTACAATACCAACCAGGATGAGAAAAGATATTTTGATACCTATGTAATGGCCGACAACGGTTATTATAATATTCAGTCAGGTGGAGGAACAGAAAGCAATACAGACTTCCTGTTAATGTATAACAAAGGATTTGGCGATTTTACCCTTTCTGCCAATGCAGGGGGAAATCTTAAATATTCTGTTGGAACATCTATAAATTCCAAAGCTTACCCGCTGGTAAATGAAAATATATTTACACTTAACAATGCCGCTCCAGGCGCTTTGTCTTCGGTAGAAACAGATAATTTATCCAGATTCAAAAAGAATTCCTTGTATGGTAGCGCCGACATTGGCTTTAGAAATTATCTGATAGCTAGTTTTACCGCCCGTAATGACTGGTCTTCTACGTTGCCTTCATTTTCAAGGTCTTACTTTTTTGGATCAGCTGGTTTAACCGCGATCATCTCCGACATGGTGACCATGCCGGAATTTGTCAGTTTCTTTAAGCTGAGAGGCTCTATCGCCCAGACAGGAACCGATACTGATCCTTTCAATAACACGCAATACTATAGTATAAATCCGGGAGGAAGTATTTTGGTCAGCGATACAAGGATCGCAGATAGCCTCAAACCGGAGATCACCACTTCTCAGGAATATGGGTTTGATCTAAACCTTTTCAAGAACCGTCTTGGTATTGAAGTATCTTATTATAAAACAAATTCCAAGAACCAGTTAGTCAATGTTGCCGCCCCTCCTGCAGCTGGTTATCCTAACCGATTTATTAATGCTGGAAATGTGCAGAATAAGGGTTTAGAGGTAACGCTTAACATTACACCAATAAAAACGCCAAACTTTTCATGGGTGATTAACGTAAATTATGCTAAGAACGTTAATAAGGTGCTGTCCATAGCGCCAAATTCACCGGAATTGGTTTTACGGGGTGATTTTATCAACCTGACGAAAATTGAAGAAGGAAGGCCTTACGGAGAAATGTATAGCAGGGGTCTTTTAAAAGATTCTGCCACTGGAAAACAAATTGTACAGGATGATGGAAAACCTGCTGTTACGGGTGATAAGAGCGTTTATTTAGGTAACAGTCGTCCTAAATGGATAGGTGGTATTGGCAACAGGTTTACTTACAAGTCTTTTTCGCTGAGTTTTTTAATTTCAGCGCGTATGGGCGGAAGAATCACTTCTTTCACCGATGCTAACCTGGAAGGCGATGGGCTTTCTGCCAGAACTTTAGCCGGAAGAGAGGGCTTTGTGGTGGACGGTATTAAAGAAGATAAATCGGTTAACACCACCAGCATCACTGCAGAACAGTACTGGAATCATTTGGGGGGAAGAAATACGCCGATCGGAGAATTGTTCACTTACGACGCGTCTAACATCAGGTTAAGGGAACTAGTGCTTAGTTATAATATACCTGCAAGCAAACTCGGAAAAACGCCGATCAAGGGGGCAAGTATTTCTGTTACTGGTCGTAATCTTTTCTTTTTCAGAAATGACGCCAAAGGATTCGATCCTGAATTAGTCGTGTCAACAGATAAGGGTGCAATAGGGACCGAATCATTTTGTTTGCCTTATACCCGTACATTAGGCATTAACTTAAACCTGAATTTCTAATAATAAAGACGAAGATTATATGAGAAAATATATAAGTAGGTTTACTTTTCTTTCTGTGTTGTTCAGTATGATAATTTTATCATCATGTACAAAAAGTTTTGATGAACTAAACACAGATCAGACCAAAATAGTGGTCTTAAAAGGTAAGCAGTTGGATAAACTGTTTACAACTGCAGAATATGCAGGTATCACTAATACCGATGATGGTGCGGGAGGCTATCAGTTGTTCCAGTCTTTATATACCGATGCACAGTCTCAGTTTTTTGCCTGTACACAGTTTCGTTTTCCCAGTGACCGTAATGTAATGGTGGGAAGCTGGCTTGATGGCGGATGGGGAGCATTTATGAAAGGCGCAACTACGCTTGCCCAGATTCTTCAGCAGACTGGCCCAGCTTCACCCTCTCCAAACCCGGTAAGGGAAGCAGTTGCGAAAATTTGGAAAGTGTATATCTATATGCCCATTACCGATATGTTCGGACCTATCCCTTATTCAGAAGTGGGAACTGGTAAAGCTTTTATTACTTATGATTCACAGGAAGCTATATACGATGATTTTTTCACCTCATTGGCGGAAGCTACTACAGTTATTAGCCAGAATCTGGACAGAGGTACTGTATTTGAAGAAGGCGATGTGATCTACGGTGGAGATCTGGCCAAATGGCTTAAACTGGGCAACACCCTTCGATTAAGAGCGGCTATACGCGTATCGCTGAAAGTTCCGGCTAAAGCAAAGACCGAAGCAGAAGCCGCTTATGCCGCTGCTGGCGGAATGATCACGACTAACGATGACAACGCCTTCATGCAAACAACGCCTCCTACCTATCTTAATCCCCTTGGCGTAATATCCGACTGGGGAGAATTCAGGATGAGCGCTTCTATGCAGAGCATTCTGCAGGGTTATGCGGATCCAAGGTTGCCCAAATACTTTGAACCAACGGAAAATAATGCCTCAGTATGGAAAGGTGACCGAAATGGTATGACCATCGAACAAATGTCTGATTCATGGAACAGTAATGAAAACAATAGTAATGTAGTTCCAAGATTTAGGAATGCTTTTAATACTACTGAGCCTCATGGACTGGTGATGGCAGCAGAAACCTGGTTTCTGCTTGCTGAAGCAGTTGTAAATGGCTACAGCATGGGCGGATTAACAGCAAAGGAATGTTATGAAAATGGCATTAAGGCCTCTATGGCACAATGGGGTGTTACAACTGGTGTTGATGCTTATATAGCTAGTGGCAATACGCCAGCAGCTTTGAACGATCATTATAATACGCCGGCACTGTCCGATATTCCGGTTGCTTTTGGCTCTACCGAAGCTGTACAGAGGGAACAGATCGGCACGCAGAAATGGCTTGGATTGTATCCATCCTCAAGCCCCGAAGCCTGGGCTGAATTCAGGCGCACCGGTTTCCCTAAGCTTTATCCAAGGTTGAACAACGACAATCCTGATGCATCCACTGATGCCGCCAGCGTAAAACGTTGCGTATTCCCTCCTAACGAGTCGATTGTAAATGCAGAAGGTTATCAGTCGGGCGTTACCGCTTTAGGCGGGCCTGATAAAACCAGTACCAGGGTTTGGTGGAATCAATAGAAAAATTATTAACTAAAAAAGGCCGTTTCCCCTCCGAAACGGCCTTTTTTTATAAGCCTTGATTCTGCATAGGCTTATCTTTGAAGCATTCAAAACCATTTAATATGTTCAGGCGAAAGCTGTTTAAATACCCTGGTTCTCTTCTTTATACATTTACCCTGCAAACATTCATTGTAGGCATGATCTGTATCCTTTCAGGATGCGGCGAGCCGCACGATAAATTATTTACCGCCATTTCTTCCTCTTCCTCAGGAGTAAATTTCAAGAACCTGCTGGTGGAAAATGAAGAATTCAATGTGCTCAGCTATCCCTATTTCTATAACGGTGGCGGCGTTGCCGTTGGCGATATCAATAATGATGGCTTAACAGATATATTCTTTACCGGCAATATGGTGAAGAACAGGCTGTACCTGAACAAGGGGAATTTTGAATTTGAAGACATCACCATTAAAAGCACAGTCGCCGATAAACAGGGCTGGTGTACCGGCGCTATCATGGCCGATGTAAATGCCGATGGATGGCTGGATATTTATGTTTGCAGAAGCGCCGATGGAGATCAGGCAAAAAGAAAGAACCTGTTGTTCATCAATAATCATGACAATACTTTTACAGAACAGGCGGAAAAATTTGGCATCGCCGATAACGGATTCAGCACCCATGCCGCATTTTTTGATTATGATAAAGATAACGACCTCGACCTGGTGGTGATCAACCATAGCGAGAAACAATACATGCAGGGGCAACAGGAAAAACCCGGAATCCGCAAACAGACCAATCCAAACTTCAGCACTCATCTTTACCGTAACGATAACGGTCATTATTCAGATGTTACCGCCGGCGCAGGTATTACGTCAAATGTGCTCACTTTCGGATTAGGACTCGCCGTAAGCGATCTTAACAACGACTCCTGGCCCGATCTCTATATCAGCAACGATTTTAATGAGGCTGATTATTGCTTCATAAACCAGAAAGACGGCACCTTCAAAGAGAAGAGCCAGGATATGTTTTCCTATACCAGTTTATTCAGCATGGGAAATGATGCCGCCGATATCAATAACGACGGCCTGCAGGATATTGTAACCCTGGATATGCTTCCTGAAAGTAATTATCTGCAAAAAATGCATAACGGCGCTGAAAACTTCGACAAGTTCCAGATCCTTTTTAATCATGGATTCTTTAATCAGTACAGCCGCAATATGCTTCAGGTAAATCGGGGCGATGGAACCTTTGATGAAGTGGGACAATTTAGCGGCATCAGCAATACCGACTGGAGCTGGTCCACGCTCGCCGCCGATTTCGACGACGATGGAAAGAAAGATATTTTCATCACTAATGGCTATGTGAAAGATTATACCGACATGGATTATATCAAGTACAACGTGGATATCATGATGGAACGAGATCCGGAAAAACAGCGCGAAATGATGACCAACAGGATGAATAAACTTCCTACCATCCTGTTATCTAATTATATGTTTAAAAATGATGGCAACCTGAAATTCAGCAATAAAACAGCAGGATGGGGCCTTGATCAACATATCATTTCGTCAGGCGCTGCGTATGCAGATCTTGATAACGATGGCGACCTGGATATCGTTACTAACAATTGTAACGCCACTGCCAGCATCTATCAGAATAACCTCAGAGAGAAAAAAGACGGAAGCAAATACCTGAATATTAAACTGGCCGGAAATGGCGCCAATCCATTTGGCCTTAGCTCAAAAGTAACGCTGATCACTACGGCAGGCGTGCAGGTACAGGAAATGATGCCTTCAAGAGGATTTCAGTCGAGCGTTGATTATACGCTTCATTTTGGGCTAGCTGCGGCCGATTCCATTTTATCGGTAAATGTTGCCTGGTCAAATGGTCTTAGCTCCTCCATCACATCGCCAGGCATCAATAAAACGATCACGATAAATATTAAGGAGGCGGGTAATACGGATGCTTTACCCGTAAATGCGCCGGTAAAGCAGTTTTTCAGCGCTGCCGATTCACTGCCCTTTACACACAAAGAGAATTATTACAATGATTTCTCCCAGCAGCCTTTATTACCGCAATGGTTCAGCAGACAAGGACCTGCTATGGCTAAAGGAGATATCAACGGCGATAAGCTGGAAGATTTTTTCGTTGGCGGCGCAAAAGGGCAGGCAGGTGTATTTTTCCTGCAGGATAAAAACGGAAAATTTACAAAATATACCGATCCGGCGCTTACAGCCGACTCGGCCTACGAAGATATTACGGCCGCCATTTTTGATGCAGACGGCGACGGTAAAAATGACCTGTTTATCGGTAGTGGCGGTTATGAACTTCAGCCCAATGATATTCTATTGCAGAACAGGCTGTACCTGAATAAAGGCAAGGGCTCCTTTGCCAGGAGCAAAGCTGCCCTGCCAACTGATTCCATTAATGATAATGCCGTCAGCATTGCAGATTTTAATAATGATGGATTCCCGGATATATTCAATGGCGGATTCTGTATACCCGGGAAGTATCCCGAGTCGAGCGGATCGCAATTGTTACTGAATGATGGGAAAGGAAATTTCTCAAAGAAAAATGATTCCGGACTTTCGGAGGTAAATAAACAACGACTGGTTACCGCATCTGCGGCTGCAGATATTGATAAAGATGGAAAACAGGACCTGGTCATTGCTGGGTACTGGATGGGAATAGAAGTATGGTTGAATAAGGGCGGTCATTTCGAGAAAGACACCACCCGCATTCCTGGCGGCGGCCAGGGATTATTCAATACGATCCTCGCAAACGATATAGATGATGATGGAGATATAGACATTATTGCCGGCAACCAGGGATTAAACAACCAGTTTGTCGTTTCGGCCGCAGAACCTATGGAACTGTATTATGGTGATTTTGATAATAATGGAACAGGCGATCCGGTTACCGCTTATTGTATAGATCATAAATTATGGCCCATCTATAGCCGTGATGACCTGATGCAGCAGATACCTGCCTACAATAAGAAATTTCTTTACTACAGTGATTATGCGAATGCAGATATGAAGGCCATTTTTGGCGACAAACTTAATACAGCCGCACATTATTCCGCTTCACAGATGAGTAGTTTATTATTAGAGAATACCGGCAAGACCTTTGTTGAGCGGCAGTTACCGGCAGAGGCGCAATGGTATCCGGTATATAGCATCAGCGTTGCAGATGTTGATGGCGATGGAAGGAAAGATATTATTATGGGCGGTAACCAATCCACCGCAAGAATCAAATTTGGCGCCTACCGTTGCGGTAAGGGAGATGTGTTTATCAACAAGGGTAGTTTTAAGTTTGAAAGATTATCTCCGTTACAATCCGGCATCAGAGTCACCGGTGATATTAGAAATTCGCTGGTCGTAGGCCGGCAGCTGATTTTCGGGATCAATAATGAACGATTAATAAGCTACA
The DNA here is from genome assembly GCA_040007215.1 of Flavitalea sp. Taxonomy (GTDB): domain Bacteria; phylum Bacteroidota; class Bacteroidia; order Chitinophagales; family Chitinophagaceae; genus Flavitalea. The sequence goes on along the minus strand of JBDTVL010000034.1, from coordinate 2,413 downwards.
GTATTCAAAAGTGAGCCTTTGCCTTATTTTTGCGAAATGGCCAGCTTATCGAAAACATGAATACAAAACCGATCGTTTGAAATATTTCATGAAAGGAATTAAAGAGTAGGCAACGTATTTTTTTCTTTAGGTTTATCCTTACATTTTTCCTGGTCATGAACATTGTAATATTTGAGATGGAGCATTTTGAAACGGCCTATACCCTGATCAGGCTTTTCGATATGCCGGGAAATCAAATTACCATTTATACCAATGAATCCTGCAACAGCAAATTTCATGAATTTTTCGGCAATGAGTATAGACACTGTTCCTGGGCGGTTCAACTGCCACAGGAAACAAATCGTCAAGTGATTTTGCGTATGTTCCGGTCATTCAGATCGTCTGCGCCCGATCTTTTATTTTATGGCACGATCAGTAATAACCACCTGCTGCATGCATTGATGATAAGAAGAAGCGCTCCGCTGAGAACTATTCTTACTCTTCATGACATCAATTCGATGTTTGATTTTCCATTTCGGCCGCGCATTAAAATAATCGCCAGATACCTGGGTAAGAAAGCGCTGATAAAATATATCCGCGAATTTAATGTGATCGTTGAAACAATGACTGGCTATCTTAGAAACCGGCTGCCCCAAAACAAAATAGTACATACGGTTCCGGGAGCTGTTTTTGAGCATGATGCCCCCCGGTTAATTATTTCAGGCCCGATCAGAATGGTCATACCGGGAACGATTGATAAGAGCAGGAGAGACTACAAACAAGTATTTGAATTATTAAATCTTGCCGAACGGATAGATCTTCCCATTGAAGCAGTATTGCTGGGAGAGGCTTTTGGTGAATATGGGAAGGAAATCATTCAGCAAGCTAAAAACTGGCCACGGGGATGTACATCTGTAAAATATTATCTATCCACAGTTGACCAGGCTGAATTTGACAGGGAGATGCGGTCGGCGCAGGTGGCGTTAATTCCTTCTGTTGTGGAATCTATTTCGCCTTATGGCGTTAAAGAGATTTATGGCGCTACAAAATCATCCGGGTCTATCGGTGATGTGATCAGGCATGCCCGTCCCTTTATTCTACCTGAACGATTAGCGCTTCCTGAAGCTATGGAAGCAGGGAGCTTTCGTTATGAAAAACTGGAAGATATTATTGACCTGCTCAAATCCCTGCATCGAAACCCCATCGAATATGAAAGCTGGCAGGAAAAGGCCTTGCAATGCAGCCAGCATTATACTATAGAAAATGTTAGAAAAGGTAACCCTGGATTATTTGAACAACAAAGACTTCATGAAGGAGTATAAAATAATTACTTAGCGTATAGCTGCGTGTTGTAGGTAGTGTCGGTAAGCGTTTTCAGGAAAGCGATAATGTCCTGTGTCTCTTTTTTCGTCAGGCCTAGCTTTTCTGCAGGAAGCGTTTGGTTAGGTATTGCTATTTGTAAACCGCTTCCTCCTCCTTTATTATAAAAATCAAGAACTTCTTCCAGTGTTTTATAAACGCCATTGTGCATGTAAGGCGCCGTTAATGCTATATTACGAAGCGTAGGCGTTTTGAACGAATGCTGATGAGGAACAGCATTGGTGAAGAGGAATTTACCCATGTCCGGATCTATCATTGCGTGCAGGGTATCCGTGCTGGCAGGCGTTCCCAGGACTTCCGATTCGGTTTCTGAGAATTCAGGTGGAATAAGCCCGTTGAATAAAGGCAGATAATGGCAGGTGGCGCATTTTGCTTTTCCGGCATATAGATTAAATCCCGATCGTTCATTACGGCTCAGCGGCTTTTCCTGGTCCCGGATATATTGATCAAACTGCGAATTAAGCGCTGTCAGCGATCTTATATAAGAGGAAACTGCATTGGCAATGCTGTAAGCGGTTACTGGTTCCTGATCGCCTGCATAAGCCTGCTGGAAGAGAGCCGCATATTTTTCCTCCTTGCGGAGTTTAAGAATGCTTGTTTCCATGGAACCATTCATCTCCTTCGAACTGTGCACCACTATGCTTAACTGATTTTCAAGTGTGCTTGCCCGTGAGTCGTAAAAATATTTGGTCTGCAAAGCCGCATTCCATAAAGTAGGCGTGTTCCTGTCAACGGTCGACTGCCCATCCACTGACAGCGCCTTAGGCGCTCCATCAGTGAAAGCCAGTTCAGGCTTGTGGCAGGATGCGCAACTGCGTTTATTGCCCGCCGATAGTATCGTATCATAAAAAAGTTTGGCGCCCAGTTTTATCCTTTTTTCTGTAACCCGATAACGTTCGTTGGGCGAAAAAAAACTGATATCGAACAGGTCTCTGCCAAACATGCTTTTTGCATATTGATTCAGGGGTCTTCTTTCATCGGGCAGCAGGGCCTGTTGATCCTTCGCCAGGTCAACCGCCTGATTCCCGCCTTCAAAAAACAGTTGCGTTTTCTT